>JAAUTD010000148.1 GCA_012031845.1 Synechococcaceae cyanobacterium SM1_2_3 | reverse complement strand
TGTCGGGTGCGCCCCTCCAACAAAATCCCCCCCGGCCCCCCTTTTTCAAAGGGGGTGAACTTCCTGCTTCCGACTCTTTGGCGAAGGAAGGTGAACTTCCTGCCTCCCCCCCTTTTTCAAAGGGGGGTGGCGAAGCCGGGGGGATTTTGTTCACCGCCAGCATCAGCACCACATCGCCTTCCGATACCTTGTCGCCGACTTTGATCCGCACTTCCTGAACCACGCCAGCGGCAGGCGATGGCACTTCCATGCTGGCCTTGTCGGTTTCCAGCACGATCAACGAGTCTTCCGGGGCAATCGTATCGCCGGGCTTGACCAGCACTTCGATGACATCCACGCCCTTGAAGTCGCCAATGTCGGGCACCTTGATTTCAATGATTTCGCTCATGGCTTATTCCTAAAGCAGCAGGCGGCGAATGTCGCCGAGCAATCGCGCCAGATAGGCAGTAAAACGGGCCGCCTGCGCCCCATCAATCACCCGATGGTCGTAGGACACGGACAGCGGCAGCAGCAGGCGTGGGGTAAATTCCTTGCCATTCCACACCGGCGCCATTTTCGAGCGGGTCACGCCCAGAATGGCGACTTCCGGCGCATTGATGATCGGCGTGAATGCGGTGCCGCCAATCCCGCCCAGGCTGGAAATGGTGAAACAGCCGCCCTGCATTTCGCCGGGGCCAAGCTTCTTGTTGCGAGCCTTGGCCGACAGTGCGCCCAATTCCGCCGACAGGTCGAAAATGCTCTTTTTATCCACGTCGCGGATCACCGGCACCACCAGCCCGTCCGGGGTATCCACCGCCACGCCGATATGAATGTACTGCTTGAGAATCAGATTTTCGCCGGTCGCGTCCAGTGAAGCGTTGAACGCCGGGAATTGTTTGAGCGCGGCGGCGCTGGCTTTCAGCAGAAAACTCAGCATCGTCACCCGCACATCACGGGCCTTGGCTTCGTCGGTCAACGAGATGCGGAAGGCTTCCACCTCGGTAATGTCGGCTTCATCCTGATGAGTGACATGCGGGATGTTCAGCCAGGCCCGATGCAGATTGGCCCCGGACAGCTTGTTAATGCGGCTGAGCGGTTGTGTTTCAATTGGCCCGTACTTGCTGAAATCCACCGGCGGAATCGGCGGAATGCCCATATAACCGGCGGGCAAGCCACCGGTTGCGCCTTCGCCCAGTGAAGCCGGTTTGAAGGTTCCCGACATCACCTGCTTGACGAAACCCTGCACGTCTTCCTTGAGAATCCGCCCCTTGGGGCCGGAACCCTTGACCACGCGGGTTAAATCCACCCCCAGCTCGCGGGCGAAGCGCCGGATTGACGGGCTGGCGTGAACCTTGGCGAAGCTGGCGGCGGGAACTTCGCTGACGGGCGGGGCTTTCACTGGTGGCGCGGATGGCGCGCCTTGCGATTTGGGCGCACGCGGGCCGAGCGCAATGGCGCTGAGCGTGTCGGGCAATTGCCGCTTGGCGGTGGAATCCGCCGCCGTCGTCAGCAGCAGGATCAGATCGCCCTGCGACACCTTGTCGCCGATTTTAAGTTCGACGGCTTGCACCGTGCCCGCAAACGGCGAAGGAATGTCCATGCTGGCTTTATCGCTTTCCAGCGTCACCAGCGGCGTGTCCATGTCCACCCGGTCGCCGGGCGCAACCAGCACTTCAATCACCGGGATACTTTTGAAATCGCCAATGTCGGGTACGCGCACTTCGCAAATCCCCCCTGGCCCCCCCTTTTTCAAAGGGGGGTGGCGAAGCCGGGGGGGATTTGCGCCGGTTCGGCCAGAGTAACGCTTTCCTGAATTTCCAGATACAGGATCGGATCGCCCTGGGAAATCTTGTCGCCGGGTTTGACCTTGACCTCGCGCACCAGACCGGCCAGCGGCGACGGCACTTCCATACTGGCCTTGTCGGTTTCCAGAATGATCAGCGGCGTTTCCACCTCGATCACATCGCCCGCCGCGACCATGACTTCGATAATGTCCACGCCCTTGAAGTCGCCGATGTCCGGCACATGAATTTCTTTAATGATGCTCATGCGTTGTCCTCCTTGTGCCGGATTCAGACGGTGACCGGATTGGGCTTGTCGGCAGCGATACCATATTTTGCAATGGCTTCACTCACCTTGGCGACCGGCAGCGCCCCTTCTTCCGCCAGCAACTTCAGCGCCGCAATCACCACATAGCGCCAGTCCACCTCGAAATGATGACGCAGCTTGACGCGGGTATCGCTGCGGCCAAAACCGTCCGTGCCCAGCACCCAATAGCGGCGGGGAATAAAGGGCCGCAATTGCTCGGCGTACAGCTTCATGTAATCAGTGGCGGCGACCACCGGGCCGGGATGACCGTCGAGACAGGCGGTGACGTAAGGAATGCGCGGCGGCTGATCGGGATGCAGCAGATTCCAGCGATCCGCGTCCTGGCCGTCGCGGGTCAGGCCATTGATGCCCGGCGCGGCCCAAATATCGGCGGTCACGCCCCAATCGTCGCGCAACAAATCAGCGGCAGTCATGACCTCGCGCAGAATGGAACCGCAGCCGATCAGTTGCACCCTTGGCCCATCGCCCTGAGCGGCCTTGAAGAGATACATCCCCTTGAGAATCCCGTCCTGTGCGCCTTCCGGCATGGCGGGATGATGGTAGTTTTCGTTCAGCGTAGTGACGTAATAAAAGACGTTCTCCTGTTCCTGGTACATCCGCCGCAGCCCGTCCTGAATGATCACGCCAGTTCGTAGGCGAAGGTGGGATCGTAGGACACGCAATTGGGGATGAACTGGGCGAAAATCTGGCTGTGGCCGTCCTGATGCTGCAAGCCTTCGCCGGCCAACGTGGTGCGCCCGGAGGTGCCGCCGATCAGGAAGCCCCGCGCCTGAATATCGCCCGCCGCCCAGGCCAGATCGCCGATGCGCTGGAAGCCGAACATCGAGTAGTAAATGTAGAACGGCACCATGTTGACGCCGTGATTGGCATACGCGGTGCCCGCCGCGATCCACGATGACATGGCGCCGGCTTCGTTGATGCCTTCCTGCAAAATCTGCCCCTTCTTGTCTTCCTTATAGAACATCAACTGGTCGGCGTCCTGCGGCTCATACAGTTGGCCGCGTGGCGAATAGATGCCGATCTGACGGAACATGCCTTCCATGCCGAAGGTGCGGGCTTCATCAGCGACGATAGGCACGACGTAACGGCCCATTGCCTTGTCCCGCGCCAGTTGGGTCAGGATGCGGACGAAAGCCATCGTGGTGGACATGTCGCGTTCGCCGGTGTCCTGCAACAGCGCATCGAAACTGGCGAGCGCCGGAGCCTGTAACGGCGGCGCAGTGCGGCGGCGTTGTGGCAAATAACCGCCCAAGGCGGCGCGGCGGGCTTTCAAATACTGAATTTCCGGACTGTCCTCGGCGGGCTTGAAGAATGGCGCGGCATACAGTTGATCATCGGAAATCGGAATGTGGAAGCGGTCGCGGAAATCTTTCAGCGCCTGTTCGCCCATTTTCTTCTGTGAGTGAGTGATGTTTTTGCCTTCACCCGCTACGCCCATGCCGTAGCCCTTGACGGTCTTGGCGAGAATGACGGTTGGCTGACCTTGATGCTTGGTGGCTTGGGCGTAGGCGGCGTAAATTTTGTGCGGATCGTGGCCGCCCCGGTTCAAGCGCCAGATGTCTTCGTCCGATAAATGGCTGACCATCTGCTTGAGTTCGGCGTATTTACCGAAAAAGTGTTCGCGGGTATAAGCGCCGCCTTTGGCCTTGAAGTTCTGATATTCGCCGTCCACGCATTCTTCCATGAGTTTACGCAGCAGTCCCTTCTTGTCGGCGGCCAGCAGCGGATCCCAGTAGGAACCCCATAGCACTTTGATCACGTTCCAGCCGGTGCCGCGAAAATCACCTTCCAGTTCCTGAATGATCTTGCCGCTGCCACGCACCGGGCCGTCCAGCCGTTGCAGATTGCAGTTGATGACGAAAATCAGATTGTCCAGATTCTCGCGGGCCGCCAGCGCAATCGCGCCCAGTGATTCCGGCTCGTCCATTTCGCCGTCGCCGCAGAAACACCACACTTTGCGGCCTTCGGTATTCACCAAACCCCGGTTGTGCAGATATTTCATGAATCGGGCCTGATAAATGGCCTGAATCGGGCCAAGACCCATAGACACGGTGGGAAATTGCCAGAAATCGGGCATCAGCCACGGATGCGGATAGGACGACAAGCCGTTGCCATCCACTTCCTGGCGGAAATTATCCAATTGCTGTTCAGTCAACCGCCCTTCCAGATAAGCGCGGGCATAAATGCCGGGCGCGGAATGACCCTGAATGAAAACTAAATCGCCGCCGTGCTGATCATTGGGCGCGTGCCAGAAGTGGTTGAAGCCGACATCATACAAAGTGGCGCTGGAGGCGAAGCTGGCGATATGGCCGCCCAGTTCCGAAGTCACCCGGTTGGATTTGATCACCATCGCCAGCGCGTTCCAGCGGATCAGCGAACGAATCCGCCATTCCATGCCGGGATCGCCGGGGGTGTATTCCTCCTGATCGACCGGGATGGTGTTGATGTACGGGGTATTGGCGCTGTAAGGCATGTGGACGCCAGCGGCGCGGGCCTTATCCTGCAACGCGCCCAACAGGTCGTGAGCGCGTTGCAAGCCTTCTTCTTCCAGCACGGCTTCGAGAGCTTCAAGCCACTCTTGCGTTTCCTGCGGGTCCAGGTCGCTATCGTTATCAATCGTCATGGATCAATCCTGAGCTATGGGTTTTTAGGAGCGCCACCGCCTCGTCGCGGGGAGGGGTGGGAACTGCGCCGACGCCGATGTGACCACGTTGCCCGGCGGATGTTGGTGAGTGTCTAAACTATAGTCTGGCAGTCGGAAATATGCAGCTATCGCTGAGACCCGCTCATGCAGGGCATGAAGTGCAGATCGCGGATGAGGGTGTTAAGCTCAAATCAGGCCAAAATCAGCGGAGTCAGGGCAATGCAGCGTTTGCGGATCAATCATCTCACCGTCTATCAATTTGCCGGCCCGGTGACGTTCCAGCCGCACCGCCTCCTGCTCCGTCCGCGTGAAGGGCACAACATCCGCATTGAGTCGTTGGCGCTCGACATTACGCCCGCCCGCCACCAGATCAAGTGGTATCGGGATGTTTTGGATAACGCCTTGGCCGTGGTGAATTTTCAGGAAGGTGGGCCACGGTTGTCTATCGGCAGCGATGTGATCCTCCAGCATTACGATGTCGCCCCGCTCGATTTCATCGTTGAGGATTACGCGGTGCGTTATCCCTTCCAGTACCCGCCCGAAGAGCGGGTTGATCTCGCGCCCTTTCAACAACTGGTTTATCCCCAGCAGCAAGCGGCGCTGCAACTCTGGCTGGAACAGGTGGGCCTTACTCAAACTTCGATGGAAACTTATGTGCTGCTGGATCGATTGAATCGAACGATTGCCAGCCAGTTTCAGTATGTGGTTCGTGAAGAACCGGGGGTACAGCCGCCCGCGCAAACGCTGAATAGCCGCAGCGGTTCCTGCCGGGATTACGCCACTTTGTTTATCGAAGCCTGCCGCACCTTGGGACTGGCCAGCCGCTTTGTCAGCGGCTATTCACACACTCCAGGCAATGAAGCGGGCAACGCCACCACTCACGCTTGGGCCGAAGTCTATTTACCGGGGCCGGGCTGGAAAGGATTTGATCCTACTGCGGGTGAATTAACCGGCAGTCGGCATATTCCGGTTGCGGTCGCTCGTCACCCGGAAACCGTACCACCGGTTGCAGGCAGTTTTATTGGGCCAAAAGGGCCAGCGCCTATTCTGACGGTGAGCGTTCGGGTCACTGCGATCTAGCGTTGTGAAGATGGATGATACGGGAGCAGTGTTCTAACTTTGAATGACTGCTTGGTGGGTGGTTATGCGGCAGGGCGGTGGCGGGAATTTAGGCGTTCTCAATTGGCTTTCAAGTGGCAGATTTTGGGTTTTCGTGTTGTTCACTATGGGTTCGAGTGACTAATTCTAGGCAGTACTTGGATTCGCACCACTGGAGAGGTCACAGATTGATGTTGACATGAGTGACCATGACGGTCACACTTCGGCTACCTAATCTGTGACCATCCGGAGAAACCCAATGGAAGTCCACGAATGTACTCATAAGGGCAATTTAGATATTGGAGATAAGAAAATTGCTTGTGCGGTTTTAAGTAACGGGAAAAGGATTATCACTCAAACCGCGTTATTTGATGCGTTTGATCGTCCCCGTAAAGGCGAAAAGCGACTTGAGGGCCTCCCTTCGATAATTGGCGCTAGAAACCTAGTTCCATTCGTAACGGATGAGCTAAGGGAGAAGGTAGAGCCAATTCATTACTACCTAAAGAACGGGAAGATTTCCGCAGGTTACGACGCAGAACTTATTCCGTTGGTGTGTGAGTTGTACCTAAGAGCCAAAGATGCAGAAAACGTCCTACTTGAAAGCCAAGAAAAATCGCAGTTCAAGCGAATATTTTGATCAGGGCATTAGCCAAAGTTGGTATTACGGCGCTTATTGATGAGGCTACGGGATACCAGTACGACCGGGAAAACAATGCGCTACAACAGATTCTGAAGGCGTACATAGCGGAGGACTTTCTTAAATGGCAAGCAAGATTTCCCAGGAAATACTACCAAGAGCTGTATAAGTTGTACGGATGGGAATACAACCCACTGAGTATGAAGCACCCAAAGTATCTTGGCCGCTTCACCAATGAGTTTGTATATCAACATCTACCTGTGGGCGTGCTAGAAGAACTCAAAATCAAGAACCCGAAAAATGAAAACGGTAATCGCCCAAAACGGCATCACCAATTTCTCACGGGGGAAATTGGAATACCGCACTTGGAGAAACACATCACTAAATTGATCACGATAATGGAGCTTTCCGACAATGTTGATCAGTTCAAAGAAAACTTCAACCGAGTATTTTTGAACATTGAGCAGAAGCATCTGCAATTTGAGTAGCGTTAGACAGGTGCTAACCATTACATGCAGGCGCGGCCGCCTGAGATCGAAATGATAGGCAACACTAAGCCGCATATGTTGTGTTGCCGTCTTCTTGGCAACCCAACATTCAATCAACCGGCCTAACAGGGGCTTGACCGGAGACCACGCCATTGGCCTTTGTGAGTATGCCAAGGACAGCAAGGCGCGGTTATCCGGTCAGTCAATGCGTTAGGCATTTCAAAAACTTATTTGGCTACGGATTAAAAATGCGATACTCATTATGAAATTTGAATGGGATTCAGCGAGTAGGATGCGCTAAGGAACGAAGCGCATCATTCGAGTAAGCCGCGCAGGTTAAGCGCGAGTAGGATGCGCTAAGGAACGAAGCGCATCATTCGAGTAAGCCGCGTAGGTTAAGTTGCCGTCTTTTGGGCAACCCAACATTCAATCAACCGGTTTCACTGACTGCTTAACTGAAGACTTTGCCATTGACTGCTGTAGATGATTAAACGGACTGCAAGGCGCGGTTCTGTATTCAGACATAAATCTTAACGGAGAAATTATGGAACTTTCTGCTGTATTAACTCCCGCTATTGAAGGCGGATATGTCGCTTTGAACCCTGAAACGGGTACGACTACTCAGGGTGAAAGTATTGAAGAAGCCATTGAAAATCTAAAAGAGGCTACTGAACTCTACCTGGAAGAATTTCCACTGACTATCACCGGTCGAGCGTTACTGACGACATTCCAAGTTGCTGCACATGCCTAGCTTACCTATTGTTTCTGGTTCCGAAACTGTACGTGCCTTGCAGCGTCTGGGCTTTGTTGTTGTGCGTCAGCACGGTAGTCATCTTGTTCTCCGTAAGGCTCTCAAGGTTGCGTTGTCCCTAATCATCATCAAATCAAAACCGGTACTCTAGCGGGTCTGCTTAAACAGGGCGGTATTTCCGTCGAAGATTTTATCGATGCACTCAGAGCCTAACTGGAATCCTGATCGCGCTACACGGGGCGGGTGAAGCAGTGCGAGTAGGATGCGCTAAGGAACGAAGCGCATCATTCGAGTAAGCCGCTTAGGTTAAATTGCCGTCATTTTGGCAACCTAACATTCAATCAACAGGCCTCACTGTTTGCTTAACTGGAGACTGCGCCATAGCCAGTGGCATTTGAACGCTCATCGTGTGGCGCGGCCTCGGTGGGCAAAGTCGTTAGGCAAGAAACTTTCACTGTTTCAAACAGAGGCTAAGAACTATGAACGCTGAATTCACTGCTATTGTGAAAAAGATGGCGACTGGTAGCTAGGTTGGGTTGAAGAAATACTCGGCGCTAATGCTCAAGAAAGAACAAAACAAGAACTGCTGGAATGATCAAGAGGTCCAGAATCAGAAAAATACTTGTCACTCTTGGGGGCATCGCGGTGATCTTCGTGCTGTGCGCACTGACAGGCGTAGGATGTGTGAGCGTGGAACACCTTGAATACCGAGAGTATGTGCATGAATTGGACGACAAGAGTGAGCTGGCCGTCAGCACCTACCCCGCGTGGTTCCCTACCGAAGAAGTCAACGTTCCACTCGTGTACATAAAGATGGTAACGGACGATTATGTCGCGCTTCAATTCCATGTAAGAGAAAAGGGAACAAACACGGGCAGAAACCCGCACATTGAAGCTATCAAAGTACATAAGTTTGCCTACCGACTGGACGACGGACCAGTGAAAGTAGTGTTGAGGGATTTTTCAGATGGTTTCTGGTCGCAGCAGACCGGTAACCATGCTGAGAGAACAAAGAATGGGATTCCTTATCAAAATGACTCGGTCTTGCATATCACATTAGACCTGACTTTGAACGGCCAGAACTATTTAATAGAAGGTGAGATGCCCGCTCATCGGCGCATCAGCCGATATCCCATCTTTATTTACTACTTGGGCCGATGGTTGTGGTTATAGCAATCCTATACAGGTTGTTTAATTTTCTATTTAATAAGCTATTATTGAA
>JAAUTD010000147.1 GCA_012031845.1 Synechococcaceae cyanobacterium SM1_2_3 | reverse complement strand
GTAGACGCAGAACCCTGTAGGAGGCTAATTTTTTCAGAAGTTGAAGATAATTTTGGTTGGTCGTCTCAGGTATTCGGGATAGACACCAGTCTGCTGTAAAACAAAGTCCTGTTTAGGGGACTACTACTTGAGTTAGAGTACTTATGCCGCAATATCTGAACAATAAGGATTCAAAAATGTGTTACGTTTTTTTAATCTCTCTACTCCTGTCTTCAGTAGCTTATGCCAATGGCTATTCTTCGCCTTATGGTGAGTGGCGCGGTCAAACCGAGTATCAGGCATTCATAAAAACAGCATCAGACCCTGCGGGTCACATCGTCACGAATCTCACTATCAACGTTGATCCTCAGGGTAAAGTTGTGGGTACAAGTACAGAGAATGGCTGCCGTATGCTTGGATTAGCTGCCCCAGGTATCACGCCAACCATAGTGACGCTCAAAGTCACCCTTACTGGCTGTGCCTACTCGGGTTACAACAGATCATATACGGGCATCCTCTCTGTTTTTTCCAAAGACGGTTATTCAAAATTCTCATTACAAGCTCTCGACATCTCTTCGGGCAAAGCTGGCACATACAACATCACAGCAACCATGCGGCGATGAGCATTTCCCTCGCATTACTCCAGTGCTCTAACCCGCCGCTTGACCTCGCTCCCTCCGGTCGCTGGACGTTGCGCGATAAAGCCGCGCAGCGCCGGTGACTTCTACGTTAGAGCGCCTATGAAGCAGTGGACAGGCATCGAAATCAAACGCGCACGCCTGGAGCTTGAGGACGCCTCGTCGACCATCTTGGGTTGCATGATCTTTGAGTTTTCTCGCCTTGATTGTGCTCTCGGTCTAATGCTGGTGTGGGCGAACGACGGGGCAGACCTCGAAGGTCTGAGCAAGGCTGTCGCTGGTCACACCTTCCACAAGAAGCTGCTGCTTCTTTCGGAGTTCGCGCTAACTAAGTACAAGGCCAATCAAGAGACCATGAGCGCTTACGCCGATTGGTTGGCTGAAGCTCATGCTGTACGTGGCGAGCGGAATTGCCTCATTCATGGTCGGTGGGGTACGGATCCCATGAGAAATCAGGTCGTTAATGTTGTCGGTCTACCAACCGGTGAACAGGTTGAGCGCCGCTACACCATCACGCAACTAAAGGAGGTGCTCGTCCGCATGCAGCGCTTGCAGGAACAGTTGTCTACGCTAAGGACGCGGTGGCCAGTATGAGGTGTCATAACATGGCGCAACCTCGCTCCCTCCGGTCGCTGGACGCTACGCGATAAATCGCTTAGGGCAGATTAGCGACAACGTAACCCGCCTAACTGCTGCGCCGGAGATCGCGCCATAATCAGTTGTGGCATTTGAACACTCATCGAATGGCGCGGTAGCCCGACATTGCGGTGCCTTAATCCATTTGGTTTTTGTACACTCTCAGGAACCACCGTGGATTTGTGTAATGACCGTGTTCACTAGTTCGTGACGGCTTCCTTTATCGAATATCACGAATGATTAATGGCAAAAAAGAAATAATGGAAGCCCCAGAAACGGCAGTCCTTGCCGCTTTAATTCAATGCATAAAAGATGAATTGATCTGAGAAATTCATATTATGGTTATTACACTTTCTAATCGACAGATATATCTGCTTACCTTTGATGACGGATTCGGTTCCGCGCCATCTGGACTCTCATGCACTCCGCTCTTTTCCCGTCGCAAATACTGGGCCGCCCGCTTTAGCGTTACGCCATTTTTACCAATGTCCCGCGCCGAAATGGATACGCTGGAATGGGATTCCTGCGACATCATCATCGTGACCGGTGATGTTTATGTGGACTTGGATATCGCTGATAAGCAACGCCTTATCACAGTGTGGTATAGGGTTCGCGGCCAAGGCGTTGTAATAGGCGGTCACTGCTGATTTTGTGTCGGGGCAACCGGTTATCCGTGAATGCTTTTCCTATTCATCACTCGTTGCGCTCCGGCTTGTTCCGAGTCAATCCCGCCTCAATTTTGCAAAAGTCAGATCATGCCTTCTAACCTTTTCCGGGTCAGGCTCGCCAAGGTATTTGACATTCAGTGCGCAAGCCCCTGTCTCGCACACTGAGTGCGTCTCTTGTTTTGGGCCGTAATTACTCAGGAATTGACGCGATTTCCGCAAGGCGTCTCCCCACCAAATCTCCTCGATGCTTTGCGTAAGCAGATCGCCCACATAAAAGTGATCGCCATAACACAAGCAGCAAGGGAGCACTTTGCCGTTCCAGTTGATAACCATCCGATTGAAAGGCTGGGCGCAACCGTCGGGAACTCCTGCAGGCAGGCTTGGGGTAAATTTCACCTCTTTTCCCGACGATGGCTTAGGGGTGAAAAACAGATCTTTTCCCAAGTTTGGCGCTGGGAACGACCATTCCTCTTCATTAAACTCCCCACGCTCAGCCAAGTCATGAAACGGCGAATGCCACTCCGCCTCGCCCCAGGTTGACATAAGCCTGAATATAATGCTTATGCCCATATCCGCCGCCATTGCTTTCGCGGTTTCGATTTGATGGTGGTTCTTGCCATTAATAAGGAACTGCCACACGATGATCGGAGTCGCTGACCCCAAGCGCGCACGGGTACGCTGCAAAAGCGCGAGATTATTAAGAGCACGGTTAAAGTTGCCACGGCGGCGATATTGCAAGTAGGTTTCTTCATTGCCGCCATCAATCGACCCAGAGATCTTCCAGAGTCCAGAGCGCACAATCCGCTCCGCTTCCGCTTCGTTAAATTCGCGGAAGCTGAGGTTGGAGTCGATGTTTATGCGAATCCCTTTGGCAGCCGCCAGATCAATCATTTCCAGCAAATCCGGGTTGAGGAAGGGCTCGCCCCAGTTCATCATCTCCAGGTAGTAGGCATACGGCGATATCTTCGCCAACACTGTTTTAAAAGCGTCGAGCGACATCAATCCCTGGGACATTCCAGGGCGGTTTATCCCGGTCGGACAGAAGGGACACCGCAAATTGCAGAGATTGCCCGTATCGATCAAGAATTCGCTCGGCAAGGGAATCCTTGACGATTCTTGCGTTGGGAAATCTTGCAATATTTTGTTAAGAAAGAATTCGCCACCCCATTTACCTGGAAAATTCGTAGGGATTTTCTGTTTTAGAAAGGAGATCAGTTTAGACATTGAATAATCGCCTCGATAATAACCCATAGTGATAAAACAGTAAGACCAGTTACCCTCTCATCCGCTCCATCGTAGCGAATATGCGTGTCCTGAATCTTGCGCCGCTCGGTTCAGAAAACCGATTTTAGCGAGTTCAATCACTATTAACTACTTAATTGAACTTCATTATTAGCCTATGGATATAGGTGTCTCATAATCGAAAAGACTATAACTTCCTGTTCAAATTAGCCCAACGAATATATCTTATAACCTGCATTCGCAGTTATTGCTTCCATGCCGCTTGGACACTCATGCACCCCGCACCCCCGCTGTTTTCCCGTCGTAAATACTGGGCCGCCCGCTTTGGCGTTGCGCCGTTTCTGCCGATGTCTCGCGCCGAAATGGATGCGCTGGAATGGGACTCCTGCGACATCATCATGTCACCGGCGACGCCTACGTGGATCATCCCAGTTTCGGCATGGCGATCATTGGCCGCCTGCTGGAAGCGCAAGGGTTCCGGGTGGGGATCATCGCCCAGCCCGATTGGACTTCCGCCGAACCGTTTCGCGCCTTGGGTCAGCCGAACCTGTTTTTCGGGATCGCGGCGGGCAACATGGATTCGATGGTTAACCGCTACACCTCGGATCGGCGATTACGCCACAACGACGCCTACACCCCAAACGATGAAGGCGGCAAGCGCCCGGATCGGGCGGTGATTGTGTATAGCCAGCGTTGCCGCGAAGCGTATCCCGACGCGCCGATTGTGATTGGCGGCATCGAAGCCAGCCTGCGCCGCATCGCCCATTACGACTACTGGTCGGATCAGGTGCGGCGCTCGATTCTGGTAGACGCCAAGGCTGACTTGCTGCTGTACGGCAACGCCGAGCGCGCCATTGTTGAAGTCGCTCATCGCGCCGCCGCTGGCGAACATCCTAAAACCATGCACGATCTGCGCGGCGCGGCGTTCATGGTCAAAGGCTTGCCGGAAGGCTGGGCGGAAATGGATTCGACCGAACTGGATCGGCCCGGTCCGGTGGCGGCGCATCCCGATCCGTATGCGGTGACGCCAATGCCCCCTCTCCCCAAACCCCTCTCCCAGGGGGAGAGGGACTTACCCGCTTGCTCCCCTCGCCCAGCGGGAGAGGGGCCGGGGGTAAGGGCGATTACCTTCCATCGTCGCCCGCCACGCCACGACCGCGCCAAAACCGTAATCCGCCTGCCTGCCTACGATCAAGTGAAAAACGATCCAGTGCTGTACGCCCACGCCTCGCGGTTGCTGCATCTGGAGACCAATCCCGGCAATGCTCGCGCCCTGGTGCAACGGCATGGCGACCGTGATGTGTGGCTGAATCCGCCGCCCATTCCATTGACCACGCCGGAAATGGACGCGGTTTTCAATTTGCCGTATGCCCGCGTTCCGCACCCAAGCTACGGCAACGCCCGCATTCCGGCTTATGAAATGATCCGGTTCTCGGTCAATATCATGCGCGGCTGTTTTGGCGGCTGCACCTTCTGCTCCATTACCGAACACGAAGGCCGCATTATTCAGTCCCGCTCGGAAACCTCAATCCTGCGCGAAATCGAAGAGATTCGGGATCGGACGCCCGGCTTTACCGGCGTTATTTCCGATTTGGGCGGGCCGACCGCTAATATGTACCGCATCGCCTGCAAATCGACTGAGATTGAACAGAGTTGCCGCAAATTATCCTGCGTGTACCCGGACATTTGCCCCAATCTGAATACCGATCATTCCGCGTTAATTGGCCTGTATCGCAAGGCGCGGGAATTGCCGGGGATTAAGAAAGTATTGATCGCATCCGGTGTGCGCTATGACCTGGCGGTGCGCGATCCCGCTTATGTCCGCGAACTGGTGACGCATCATGTCGGCGGTTATTTAAAAATCGCGCCAGAACATACTGAGGCCGGGCCACTCGCCAAAATGATGAAACCGGGCATGGGCGCGTATGATCAGTTCAAGGCGCTATTTGAGAAATACTCAAAGGAAGCAGGCAAAGAGCAGTATTTAATTCCGTATTTCATCGCTGCCCATCCCGGTACGACCGACGAGGACATGCTTAATCTGGCGCTATGGCTAAAATGCAATGGCTTCCGCGCCGATCAAGTGCAGGCGTTTCTACCGAGTCCAATGGCGATGGCGACCGCCATGTATCATTCTGGCCGCAATCCGCTCAAGGGCATTCATCGGGATCGCGGGGAAACAGTGGCGTCGGTTAAAGGATTAAAACAGCGCCGTTTGCACAAAGCCTTTCTGCGCTATCACGATGCCGAGAATTGGCCGTTATTGCGGGAGGCGCTGAAACAAATGGGCCGCAGCGAGTTAATCGGCAATGGCAAACGGCATTTGATTCCCACCTGGCAACCGGCGGGAACTGGACTCGGCAGCGGCGAAGGCGCACGCACCGGACGCAAGCACGGCCCACAGACCATTCTGACTCAGCATACCGGTTTGCCGCCCCGCGCCGATGGCTCCAGAACTTCTGTCCCTCCTTTGGAAAAAGGCAGGAACGGGAGGGATTTATCCAAATCGGCAACGCCAGATCGCCGACCAGCGCGGGCGTTTACCCAAGGCAGCCCTTGCGGCAGTGGTCGCCGCTCATCTCGGCCAACGCGATAGCCGGATTACATTTCCGGCCACAGCGCCTAAAATAAGTAGTGTAAGGAAGATGGCAGCGGCCTAGGCGGCATCACCGCCCGGTTCCCGCGAGTAGCCCTTCCTTCTAAGCGTGTTCTGCAAAGAACACCAGACCTGACGTTCCGTCCCAGGAGACGAGTAGCCATACGCCAAATCTGCGGCTTTGCAGACGCCCGTCTCCGCCGTGGCTTTGGAGTCTTCTGGAATGGAACATTTTCGGAAGCGGACTGATGAAATATCTGATTCCAAGCATCATTTTAATTATTCTTCTCGCGTTTTTCTTCAAGTACGCGATTCGGCGAATCACGATTCTCGAATACGAAAGAGGACTGATGTACGTCAAGGGAAAATTCAGCAGGATTTTGGAACCGGGACAGTACTGGTATTCGCCGCTTGTCGTTATCATTCAAAAGCTTGATGGTAGACCGCGCTTTACTTCGATTACCGGGCAGGAAGTATTAAGCGCCGATAGCATAACGCTGAAAGTCAGTCTCGCCGCCAATTACCAAATCATCGATCCGGTTGTAGCAACCCACAACGCGCAAAATTTTCAGGATGCGCTTTATCTGGAATTACAACTGGCTTTGCGGGAAATCATTGGCAGCGCTGATATTGACGCCATTCTGAAAAATAGAAATGAATTCTCTACCAAGCTGCTGGAAATCGTCGCGCCCAAGGCTCAGGACATTGGCCTTAAACTGATTAGCGTCAATCTCAAGGACATCATGTTTCCGGGCAAGCTTAAAGAAGTTTTCACCCAAGTGGTCAGCGCCAGGCAGGAAGGTTTGGCGATGCTGGAAAAGGCCAGAGGAGAAATGGCGGCGCTGCGAAATCTGGCCAATGCCGCCAAAATGATTGAATCCAATCCTGCACTGCTTCAATTGCGACTGGTGCAGACCCTCACTCAGTCATCGGGCAATACCCTGACGATGGGAATACCGCCTTCAGTGATCACTCCAAATGCCGCTCATGGGAGAACATTCGTTGAAAACCCTTCAGAACCTTCTGTATAAGCCGACGCGGACAATCCGCAATCGTTTAAATGTGTTTATTGGTGGGAGCTATTGCTAGTGGATGCCTTATTAGCCTTGATGGCGCAATTGCGCGACCCTGAAACCGGCTGCGTCTGGGACAAAGCGCAGAACTACGCCACGATTGTTCCACGCATTATTGAAGAAGCCTACGAAGTCGCCGATGCCGTTGCTCGCCAGGATTGGGCGGAATTACAGGCGGAACTGGGTGATGTGCTATTTCAGGTAGTGTTCTACGCGCAAATGGCGCGTGAAGACGGCCACTTTGATTTCCATGATGTGGTGCGCGGCATTGTCGAAAAGATGGTTCGGCGTCATCCCCATGTGTTTGGCAACGAGCATTATGAAACAGTTGCCGAACAGAATGTCGCCTGGGAGCGTATTAAAGCAGCCGAAAAGCCGCAACAGCCCGCTGGTGCGCTGGATGGAATTCCGCTGGCGTTGCCCGCATTAACGCGAGCAGCGAAATTACAGCAGAAAGCGGCTGAAGTAGGTTTTGACTGGGGCGCGATTGATCCGATCTTCGCCAAGATTCAAGAAGAGATTACCGAAATTCGCTATGAGATTGCGATTGGCGGCTCCCAAGAACGACTCGCCGATGAGTTAGGCGATGTTATGTTCGCCTGCGTCAATCTGGCCCGTCATCTCAAGCTTGACCCGGAAGCGGCATTGCGTAGCACTAATGCAAAATTTGAGCGGCGGTTTCAGCGGATTGAACAATGGCTGGCAAAAAACAACCGCGCTCCGGTTGATTCGACGCTAACAGAAATGGATGCGCTGTGGAATCAGGCAAAGTTCGATGAAAAAACCTCTGGTCCTTCATCCTAATCGCCGACCGGATCACCATCGAACGCCATCAGCCCGCGTTCAGTTTCGCTTAACACAACTAATAGTCCCGCACGCTGGCGCTGTAACCAGGCCATTTGTTGTTGATGATCGGCGGTTTCGTCTTCATCCATTTCAAAGTTATTGCTTGATTTTTCCACTAATAGGCTCACTGCCGTTTCGAGTTCTTCCAGATCATCCAGCAGCGTCCGCTGCTGGATTTGTAATTCGATCAAAGTCGTCATTTTCTTTTCTCCAAGATCCTCGTCAAGCTGGAATCAGCTACGGTATTGGCGTCACCGGATAACCGCCCACGATCCCCATCGCCATATAGCCCGCGACTGCGGCGTAAAGAAAGCGCGGCGTCCATTCCGCCAGAGTATCCCATTGCAATTCCAGGTGGGTATCCCACTGGCGCAATTGATGGCGGATCACGCCGTCTAGCCGTCCCCCGGCTTCACCGCTGGCGAATAGCGCCACCGCATTGGGATCGTTCACCACGCCATAACGCCCCAGCGTTTCCGCGATTTCCGCCCGGACATCCGTCAATGCCGCCGCTGCTGCATTAAATCGGGCGCGCAACAGTGGATCAGCCACGCTTTGCCCCGCCAAAGGCAATGCCTCCAGAATAGGAACGCCGGATTCCAGCAATAGCATCAGACTGAATAAGCCATCACGCTGCTGTTGCAAGGAGAGCAGCTTGCCTAATACCGGGATCGCCAGTAATAGCCGCGCCCATGCAGTGCCAGTTTCACGCGCCAGTTGTTGACGGTAGGCCAATACCAGCAATCGCAGACTGCTATAAAGCAACAACGGCGGAGCGATGGCTCGCAACAGATAACCGGCTGGCCCGATAGTCCCCAGAATCAGCGCCGGAAATGGCGCGACCAATGCGGCCAGCGCCAACATCATCAGGGGAAACGCCAGCCGCGCCTTGATCCGTCCGAACAACCGGGCGCGACTGGCGTAATGCTCGCTGAGATGTTTGAACAGGGTTTCCAGCCGCCCGCCGGTTTCCGCCGCCTGCACCAGCCGCGTCTCCCACGGCAGCAAAAGGCCGCTACGCTGTCCGGCCTTCGCCAATGCCGTGCCTCGCGCCAGCAAAGCGGCGGCTTGCTGCAATGCCCGCTGCGTATCCGGCGGCAAATCGCGCCCGATCAGAGTGAAGGCTTGCGCCGGTGGAATGCCCGCGTGTTCCAGTGTTGCCAGTTGCGAGAACAGTTGGGAGCGTTGGGAGGCGGTCAGCATGATGATGGTGACTCCAATGAAATCAATGCCCGTTCATCGGCCAATGTATGCGATTGATATTTATCGGGTTATGGCGACTGATCCATCTGATTTAGCCAGTTCCACGGTAGATTTTCCTCACCCGCAGTGACGGGCATGGTAGCGATCAAGGAAGCGGGCGAGGCGACCGATGGCATC
>JAAUTD010000146.1 GCA_012031845.1 Synechococcaceae cyanobacterium SM1_2_3 | reverse complement strand
GCGAAGGCAAAGGCTCCTGCGTAAAGCAGAGGTAAATCGGTCTGGGGAACATAGCCCAGGCGGCGAACGTGGTCGGCGCGTTCCAGCGGTTCTAAATACCGTTCCAATTCCTCGGTCAGCCAGCCGGATGCGCCAATCAGCACCAGCGGCTTCATGGTGCGCAGGGCAACCGGCAATCGACTATGAGCCTGGGCCAAACGGATCAGATTCTTGCGCGGCTCCAGGGTAGCGACACTGAGCAGATAGCCCCCCGGCTGCAACCCGTGGCGGGCCAGCACTGGCGCGGTGTCCAGCGCCGGACGGGAATGAAAAGCCGCGTCCACTCCATTGTGGACGGTGACGATCCGCGCCAATGGCACACTGAGATGCTGGTGGATTTCCTGGCGCACGAATTCAGAGACTGCGATCAGGCGACTGGCCCGATCCAGTGTGGGCGGCAGATAGCGTTCCAGATAGCGAATCCGTTCGCGGGGGTGATGCTGCGGATAGTGCAGATGGGAAAGATCATGCAGGGTTGCGACCGACGGGCCAGCCCACGGCGGCAGAATGTAATTGGGCGCATGAACCAGAAAGTCGCTCAGACGGCTGGTTTGTCGGCGAAACAGAGACTGCTGAAGCCAGCCATAGACGAGGGCGCAGCCGGTTTAAATGGGATCCAGCGGCGGGCCACCGCAATAGGCCGGGTGGCAACGCTGGCCGCTTCGGGATCGGAGACCCAGCGCCAGCCGGCAAAGTAGCGCAATTCGCTAATCGCCGGGTGACCGAGCAGACCACGAGCCAGCCGCAAGGTGTAATGACCGATTCCGGTCAGGGGCGGGGTGAGGGCATCAACATTCAGGATTAATTTCATGCGGGACGCTGATCGCCTTGCGGGTGAGAGACTGAAGATCAGGACTTTCGCTTCTGGTTTAAAAACCGTTCGGGGTGAGCCTGTCGAACCCCGTTTTTACCGATGAACACCCTTCGACAGGGCTTTAGCGCGAATGGATGGAGCGAAAGTCCTGAGGATTTTCGCTGCCTGCGACGTAGAACGGGCATCCTGCCTGTTGCGATACGGGCTGTGAAGGTCGGTCGTGCTATATCGCACTCACGCGGGTTGGCGTGAGGCGGTAGCGGTAGACCCAGTGGAGAACCGTGGCGTCAACCCGGCGTCTGGGTTGCCGCCAGCGCAGTCAACTCCGCGACCGGCCGACGCCAGTCGTCGCCCCGGAAGGGTTGCGGAAACGCCACTGCTTCCTGGCGCAACCGGGCGATGAGCGGATCGAGCAGCCCGATGCAGCGGTGGTTTTGCGCAACCGGGATAAACTGGCAGAGACCCTCGGCATACTGCTCAGGCGCGTGTTGCGTTTCCAGCAGCAAACGCCCGTTATGGCCCAGATGCGCAAAATGGGCGGGGTTAGCCAACAGTCGCCGCAAGTGCCCTTGAATGTCGGCCACTTCATGTCCAGGGCGGACAAAGGCCACCGTGGTTTCAGGCAGGGTGGCGTACCAACCGGTGCGGGTTACCAGACTGGGCAGCGCGTGATCCCAAATCCGCAACTGACTGCCAGACGCCTCTCCCATGCTGGGATAGCGCAGATTGATCGCCAGATCGGCGTGATCAAGCGCCTGATCCAGTTCGGGTTCACTGACGAAACCATGCAGATTCACTCCGTTGCCGAGGCCCAGAGCGCGGATTTGGGCGCTGACCTGATCGGGTCGGTCGAGTTGCCCGTAAATGTCCAGGCGCAGGCGCGACCGCTCCGGCAAATCGGCCAGGGCTTGCAGCAGCTTATCAAGCTGGCGGTTGGCGCCCAGATAGCCAAACACAATCAGCCGACGCGGCGCCGATGGATCGGAAGGTCGCGGCGCCTGTTGGGTCGGGCGACTGGGATAGGGCAGCGGCAGATAGCCCACCGGCCAGCGGTTGACTGTCGCCAATGTTTCCAACGCATCGCGGGTATGCACCAGCACCGCGCAGGCGTTTTCCAGCGCATGTTCGGTCAGCGGCCAGCGTTCGGTCAGCGCCTCGGCGTTCAGCGCACCGCTGAAAAACTGGCGAGCCGCCCGGCCACCGGCTGCGCCGTAATAGTCGGTCATCACCCGCTCATAGGTCTCGCGCTGGCCCTGAATGTCGAGATAAATCCCCAGAAACAGGTGTTGCAGACGCAGATCGTGCAGCACCACCACGCCGGGATGACGGCGGCTGGCTTCCCAGATTGCCTGATGGAACAGGCGGTTATTGCCGATGTGATAAAAAGTCAAATCAGCCCGGTTCAGATCGGCCCAGGCGTCCCCAGTCCAGCGGCAGATAGTGGCGTATTGCTCCAGGCTGGAATCCCAGTCGTCCTGACAGGCCCAGAGGGTGACTTCAACGCGCTGGGCTAAGGCCGCTAATACTCGGGCGGTGTAGTGGCCGATGTCGGTGCGAGCCGGCGGCAATGGAGAAAACCAGTTTATTTTCATTGGGTTAAAGTAGAAACTACGGTTTGCCAACTGATGCGCTGTTCGGCGTAATCCGCCCGGCCCGCTTCTCCCCAGCGTTGCGCCTGCGTCCGATCCTGCCAGAGTTCATCCATCGCCTGAGCCAGGGCTTGGGGCGTCGGCGCAGCGATTCGCCCGTTCTCGCCATCGCGGATAAATTCCAGCGGGCCGCCGGAATCGGTGCAGGTGATGAGCGGTCGCGCGGACAACATGGCTTCCAGCGTGACGTACCCGTAGTCCTCGTCCAAGGGGGGATACAACACGCCCAGGGCATGAGCGTAACGATCCCGTTTTTCTTCTTCGCTGATCTCGCCCAGCCATTCGATCCGTTCGCCCACCCCCAACCGTTGCGCCATTTCCTGCAATTCGCGTTCATAACCGGCGTCATCCGCCATGCCAGCGAATTGCACTCGCACCGCTTCCTGAGTGCGCGCCAGCGCCGCAATCACCAAACCTTGCCGCTTGGTGCGATTGATCCGGCTGGGGAAGAACAGGGCGTCGCCCGCTTCGCCAGAGTAGAAACATTCGGCGTGCTGCGGCGGGTGATAAAGCGGCGTCGAGTCAATATCGCAGTAGTTTTTCAGGCGTTGACTCACATTGCCGGAATTGGCGTAAATGGCCTGGGCTTCGGCAATATAGCGCCGGTCGGCGCGATAAATCACATCGCGGATTTGCTGACCATTGGGATAGTGAATGAGATCGCCCAGCGGCGAATCCCACAGATCGTAGGCGGCGCGGTACTGATGCAGAATCCACATCAGTTTGTGGGGATGCGGGATGCAGTAGGCCGGAAAGCGCAGACCAATCACCCGATCCACCCGCGCGCCACAACTTTCAGTGAGATCGAGCAGGCGACAGGCCAGAATCTGTTCAGGAATCCGCTCTGGTGGATACCACTTGAAAGGAATGGCGACGATTTCTGCGGTATGACCGGCCTGGCGCAGGGCATTCCGTAAACCTTCGGCGTGAATTTCCGCACCGCCGCGCACAAAGGGAACCTGGGTCGTCGCAATCAGAATACGCATAAGGACTCCGCTCCACTTAATTCAAATAGACCCATTTGACGCCCGCGCCCAATTCACGCGCATCGTCGCTATCAGGGTCGTAATAGCGGGGAATCCAGGTCGTTGTCGCATGGATTTTGAGAATGAAATGGTCGTACTCTACCGGAATGGTGATTTCGACCGGCTGATGACTATAAAGCACCACTCGCGCCCGTAGTCGCTCGCGTTCGGCGATCTGGATCAGCAGCACTTCGACCGGGCTGTCCATAATGCGCGGGTGATAGGAAAAAACCGACAGCCGCAATACGCGGCCACTGAAATTGGGCAGATACAAGAAGCCTTCCTTGCCAGCCCAGCGATGACTGGTTTCTCTGTCCGACTCCAACCCGTACCAACCCCGAAAAAACACATTGTCATTGTGGAGCAGGGTCATTGGATCGAGCAGCCAGCTTTCAGGAACCGGCAGTTCCAGCGGCGACAGCGGCGCGTCCGACGCTTCCAGAAACAGGAATCCGCCGGTTTCCTGGGCCGAAGGACGGCATTGAAAGCGTTCGAGATTGTGCATCGCCAACCCGGCGCAGATGTTGAAAATCTCCTGTTCCGAGGCGCTTAGCGATCTCAGGTAAGCCCACAGCAAAGGAGGCAAGGGTGCGCCATAGCTGTCCCGCTTTTTGAGATATTCCTCGACCAGGTTGATCACGTCATAGCGCACTTCACCCCGGACGTTGCGGAAAAATCGCTGGAATCGTTGCAGAATGGCCGGTTTGCCTTCAATGCCCACATGCCCGTCCACCTGAACAAACTGCGCCAGTTCCTCCGGCGACAGTTGGTCATAGGCAATATCGGCGCACTCAATGCCATGCAGCATGGTTCCATTGGGTTTCAGCAGGTCTTGCAGCCGACTGATCACCGCATCCTTGTGGGCGAATTCGATATGGCCGAACACATCGAGACTGACAATATAATCAAACGAGGCGATGGGTAATTCACAGCGGGAAATATCGCCGACGATGACCTCATCGTAATGATTGAGGGTTCGGGCGATTTCCAGAGCGGATGCTGAATAGTCAACCCCGGTTAAATGACAGCCTTTTTGTTTAAGCGCGGACAGGGTGCCGGAGCCGCAGCCAAAGTCCAGCACCCGGCTATTGGGTTTTACCTTGGCGTAAATCCAGAAGCTCTTGAAGTGGTTGAGATTAAAAAAGTTGAGAATGCGGTGGGTGAAATCGAAATTGGCCTGGTGGACAAACTTCTCGCGATAGAACTCGGATACATCGTTAATGCCGGCCTTGTCGTACATGACGGACTCCGCAATAGTCATTTGCGACAGATGACAGCGTAATCAACCGCCGCCCGAAACCACTTGTCGACCAGGGCGTCGCCATTGCCCGCTTCTTCGCGGGGATGCAGCCGCAGAATCTCTGCTTTGGCGAAGCCGCGAATTTCGACCAGATATTGCAGGGTGGGCGGCGGCAAGGGATTGCGGTGAGTGGGATCGAAATAGAAGGTATACGCGCCCACTACCAGGTTTTCCGGGTTCGGGGTTTCAAAAATCGCGATGCCGCCGGGTTTCAACGCCCGCAAGGTTTCATCCAGCAGCGTGATTAATTGCGGGAACGGTAAATGTTCGACGATGTGGAAGCCGGTCACCGCGCCGAGACTGTTGGCCGACTGCCGCCGTAGATAATCAATTGCATCGCCCTCGCTGGCTTTCAGACCATAACCGTGGCATTCGTGAACCATCATCGGTTGAGGTCCAGGCCGTGGGCGGTCAGCCCTTTTTCGCCCAGCAATTCCAGCCATTCGCCGCGCCCGCAGCCAATGTCCAGCACCGGCGCGGTTGGATCGCCCGCCCCGGCTGCGGCCAGATAGCTTAAATAAACCTGCTGGGCGGCTTTGACCTGTTCCCGGGTTCCCCGGAAGCGATCCTCAAAGCTGAGGTACAGCGCATCCAGCGTGTGATCGCGCTCCGGCGAAGGCAGCGCAGGCCCGCCAAACGGCGCCAGCAGCCGGGCATGGGTCTCTTCCAGCAACGCCACGACGCGGCGCTGCTGGTCCAGCACCGTGCGGCGATAATCAAGCAACTGCAAGCGGATTTCGGCCAGTTCGGCTTGAAGCTGGCTTTGAAGCTGCCGATGTTCAGCGGGATCGACATGGTGGACGCCCTCCAGTTGGCTGAGCCGTTGGCCGAGCGCATCCAGTTGACGGTTCATGGGGCCGGGATCGAACAGGGCGGTTTCGATCTGCCGGACCCGCTGAGTCAGTTCACCCACCTGTCCCCGATCCGCCTTGGCGGCCTCGGTTTGCTCGATCAGTTGCCGCAATCGGGTGAGTTGCCGGTCGGCGGACTGGCGTAGCGATTCCTGCTGTTCCTGGAGATGCTGCTGCGCAGTCCGCATCTGTTCAGTCTGATCGAGCCAATGACGATGCCGATTTCCAGGTCGTCATGTTGACTGCGCAAATCATGATGCTGATCCTGCAACTGGTCATGGCGAGTGGACAGATCATGATGCTGATTCTGCACTGGTCATGGCGAGTGGACAGATCATGATGCTGATGGTGCAGGTCGTCGTAACGACTCTCCATCTGTTGCTGTAACGCGGCAAAACTGGATTGCAAATTCGCCAGTGCTTGCTCAATCAGTTGAGCTTGCTCATCAAATAAGGCTTGTCCCTGGAAAAACCGCCAGTGGCAATAGCTTTCCAGACCGCGCAGATTGCGCTCGGTGCGCGGCAGTTTCAGGAAGCTGCCAATAAATCGCGCCAGAAAACCCAGAATCGGGATTCGCCCCAGTGTTTGCTGAATAAAACAGGGAAGCAGTCCGCTAATCCTGACATGACGGCGACGACCTTCGGCGGAATAGCGCAGCCGACCCAGAATTTCGGTTTTGCTGAAAGCGCCCGCCCGCAATTGACTCAGAAAGTGATGCTGTCCATCGCGATCCGGTTCGCGGCCCAGAATGCCGAGATAGGCATGGCGAATAAAATCGGCATCGTGGTAGTCGGTGAAATCGCGGAGGGTATAAGCCGGTTTGATCTGAAAGGGCGCAGCCTCCGGATAGCGGGGCAGGGCGATCCATTCTGAAGAGTTTTCCATAGCCATTGTTGATTCCATAGGAGTAGCGCCCTGGGTCGCCGGTTGCAGACGGGCCACGAGGGTCTCGATAGTCAGGTCAGGAATGCGGATTTCCAGCACGATGGATTACACAAGGGTGGTGGTCGTGAAAGAGGGATAGAGTTTGCAAAGGCCAGTAAACAGATCGCCACGGTTGCCGGCCACCTCGAAGGCCGCAACCTGATCGCGCCAATGATAACAGTCCGCCAGATGAGTGGAGCCACTGTGGAGGGCGACGGTCAGTGAATATTTGCCCGGCCCGATGTTCATCGGCAGGGTGTAGCAGACGGCGTAGCGCTGTCCGGCTTGCAGCCTTAGCGGCTGTTTCAGATGATAGCTGTTGGTGCCAAAGATATCCTGCCCATAGCGGTTGCGGATCAGGATGCCCACCGTGACCTCGTCCATATCCTGCTGCGCCTCAATCACGATGCGGATCACGGTGATTTCACCGGCGCTGACGACAGCGGAGCGGGAATCCTCGCCCACCACCGTCACCGCCTCGATGTGCGCCGCCAGTGTTCCGTAATCATGCCGTTTTGAATCCAGAAGGTGCAGCCTATTTTCCTGATCGTTCAGTTGAGCCACCAGATAGTTATAGGCATTCACCACCTGTTCCGGGTCGCCCTCCTCGATCAGGACGCCCTGATCCAGCAGGATCGCCTTGTCACAAAGAACTTTGATAGCGTTCATATCATGCGATACGAAGATGATCGAACCGCCCTGCTGGCGGAATTCCCGGATGCGGGTCATGCACTTTTGCTGGAAATGGGCGTCGCCCACCGACAGCGCCTCATCCACGACAAAGCATTTGGGTTCGGCGTGAATCGCAATCGAGAACGCCAGCCGCATGACCATCCCGGATGAATAGGTTTTAATCGGCTCATGGATAAAGCGGCCCAGTTCGGAAAACCCGGCGATGGCGTCCCTCCGGGCGTCAATCTCGGTTCGGGACATGCCCAGCAGCAGGCCATTGCCATAGATATTGTCCAGCCCGCTCATCTCCATGTTGAAACCGGTGCCCAGCTCCAGCAGTCCGGTGATCCGGCCATTGATCTCCACCTGACCGGCGTCGGGCAGCAGAACCCCGGTGAGTACTTTGAGCAGCGTTGATTTACCTGCCCCATTCTGGCCGATGATGCCCAGAGTTTCCCCGTCCTCAACGGTGAAGCTGATGTTTTCAAGCGCCCGGTGTTCAGTGTGAAAGGGTCGGCGCCACAGGATTTCCCGCAGCCGATCCGATGCCTTGCGATAAAGGCGAAAGGTTTTGGAGAGAGCGGAGACCCGGATCATGGTGAAAGGCGCTGCATGAGTCCGGCGCTATAAAAAATGGCGATCAAGTAACCGCCGTTGAGCGCAATCTGTAGCAGGCCGACATAGCGCCAGCGCAGCCGGGTATGCGTCAGCCACAGGCCCGTCGCGTAAATCAGGGTGCTGATCGCCATGATGAATAAAAGTCGCCCGCTCATAGAAAGTCCCGGATGTCCTTTCCAGTTTTTGAAGGTGAGATAGGCCAGCGCCAGCAGCAGGTGGGCGACCAGCACCAGGATCATCAGACTGTCGGTATTCAACGGGTTGCCGAAGGCAAATAACTCGTGGTGCGCCTTGATAAAGAGATAGGCCGGGTTATAGCCGAGCCAGTGCTGGGCCTGAGCCGGGAGAATATCGGGCACATAGACAATCGGCGTCAGCCAGAACCAGATCTGAAACAGCACGCCGACCAGTTCGCGAATATCCTTGATAAACACGTCGAAGATGGCGAACAGAAAACCCAGGGCGTAGGCGAAAATCTGCTGAGTGATAAAGATAAACGGCAGCAGCACGATGGATGCGCCGGGCAGATTATCGGTCGCCCACAGAAACAGCAGAAAGAAGCTCAGGGAAATCAGGAAAATGATGCTTTCGGATAGAACGATGTACAACGGCAGGTGCGGCAGGGAGATATGAATTTTGCGGATGATGTGGCTTTGCCCGGAAAAGGTGAACGCCGACCGGGTTACGGTATTGGAAAAGGCGATCCACGGGATCATTCCTGAAATCAGATAAATGCTGTAGCTGTAGGTGGAAGAGGAACCGGGTAGACGACTGCCCATGAGATTGGAGAAGATAAAAATAAAAATCAGGATGTTGACCAGGGGCAGAATCAGCGTCCACGCCGCGCCCAGAATCGATCCCGAATAGCGATCCACCAGTTCCTGCTTGCTGAAGTTGATGAGTAGCGCGAGATTCACAGTCAGATAGTCTCCCTGTTTCTTTTATACCCAGGACTTTTGCTCCATCCGTTCGCCCTGACGCTTCGACACGCTCAGCGGTCGAAGGGCATTCATCGATGAAAATGGGGTTCGACAAGCTCACCCCGAACGGTTTTTGAACCTGAAGCGAAAGTCCTGATACCGTTGCTTCTGAGGCGATCATATAGCAATCCTGAATAGGTGGTGATTTTCTCCCCTCACCCCGCGCTGACGCACCCCCCCTCTCCCGCACGCGGGAGAGGGTTGGTGGGTAAGGGC
>JAAUTD010000145.1 GCA_012031845.1 Synechococcaceae cyanobacterium SM1_2_3 | reverse complement strand
TCTGGCGAAGGGCATTCATCGGTAAAAACGGGGTTCGACAGGCTCACCCCGAACGGTTTTTGAATCCAAAGCGAAAGTCCTATGAAAAAACAGCCTTCAAAATTCCGATTCGTTCGCCCAAACAAAACGCCCGCGTCCTGCTTCCTTGGCGCGATACATCGCCTCATCTGCGGCAATCAGCAATTGATCCGGCGAGCACTCGCCATGACTGATGGCGATCCCAGCCGAGGTTCCCAGTTGGCGCGCCTGGTCATAGATGATGAAAGGCTGCTGAAAAAACTTTCAGACATTTGTTTGCAACCAACTCCGCCACGCCTTTGGCATTGTCGTTCAGATTGGATAGCAGGATGACGAACTCATCCCCGCCCACCCGCGCCAGAGTGTCTTCGCGCCGCACCACTTCGCGCAAGCGGCCCGCCACTTCGCACAAGGCCACATCGCCCGCTTCGTGTCCTAATTCGTCATTGATCGGCTTGAATCCATCCAAATCAAGAAACAGCAGCGCCACTTGCTTTTGGCTGCGCTGGGCGTGCGCCAGCGCCTGCTGCATACGATCAGCCAGGAGCCGACGGTTTGGCAACCCCGTCAGCGGGTCGTGGTGCGCAATGCGTTCCAGATCAGTGCGACTTTCAAGCAGTTTTGACAGAACGCGATTGAATGCCGCCGTCAAATGCCCCACCTCATCATTGCGCACTACCGGTAGCGGTTCGAGCGGAATTTCATCCAGCGTCATTCGGTCGGCAAGGCGTGCGGCATCCATCAGCGGGCGCAGTTGGTAGCGCAGCCCGATCCCCATGATGAGCAAAAAAATGGGCGAGATAACCAGTGTGCTTTTCAAAATGAAATACTGGATGCGAGTGACTGATGCAAAAGCTTCGCTGGTCGGCAGGCGCGCCACGATAAACCAACCGCTACTGGGCACCGAAGCGATAGCGGCCACTTCTTCGATACCCCTCGAATTGACATCAATACCCACGCCGCGAAACCCCTTCATGGCCTGATCGTGCTGCCGGTGCGCGCCTTCGCTTGGCGTGGGCTTGAGCATCAGATCGATGTCATTTGACGAGGCTACGAATAATTTATCGCGCGGCGAAACCAGCACCAGACCCCCCGTAGCGCCGACGCGGCTGGTATACAAGTCTTCCATAAAATTTGGGGAATGGAGCGCGGACACTCCCCCCAGAATAGCCCGCACTCTTCCGGCGCTGTCGCGTAATGGCAGAGCCATCGGCAACACCGGCACTTTGGAAACACGCCCGAAGACCGGGCGACCGATGGCGAATTCGCCTTTCATGGCCTGTTGGAAATAATCGCGATCCGCAAAGGAGACCTTGGCCCGATCCGGCAATGCCGGATAGTCCGCCAGCACCATACCGGAGGTATCCAGTACAAACAGGCCCAATGAGAACAACGGGTTGATGACGTGGCGTTCGCCTAACCAGGCTTGCAACTGGTTCTGGTCATGCAATAAAGGCAGCGGAAATGTCGCCGCAACCTGTTCGAGCAATTCACGGCGCTCCACGATGTCGTGGTCAATATCTTTCGCAACATAGTTGGCTGTCGTTAATAATTGGGCAGAGATCAATGCGGTGAGGTCTTTGCGCAGGTAATCGGTCAGTATGAAAATCTGGGCGACCGCGCTGAACAGGATGATTGCCATACCCAATAGAATCAGATGGGTGGCGATGCTGTTCAGTTTGGGGCGAAGATTCATGGGAAAAACTCTTGGCTTCAACAAACTGACCGAGTTGAGATGGCTAACGGGTTAATCATCACATCATAGCCTATGCTTGCGCATTCAATGTGGAACGGGCGCCTTGCTCGTTCAGAAACAGGCTGGAAGCCTGTGCTACAACCTCATATTGTCCAGAAGGATATTGAATGTGCCAATTATCGTTGATAAGCCTTACGCCTACGGCCAACCAGGCTGGCGCGGTCAGCTTCGCGCCACCGCTGAAGATTTTCAGGTTCGCGAGGAGCTGGATTTCACCCTGGATGGAGCGGGCGAACATGCCTGGCTGTGGGTGCGCAAGCGCGACGCCAATACCGAATGGGTGGCGAAACAATTGGCGAAACAGGCGGGCGTTGCGCCGGGCGCGGTCAGTTACGCCGGGCTGAAAGACCGCCATGCCGTGACCGAACAATGGTTTTCCGTGCATCTGCCGGGACGGGCGGAGCCTGATTGGAGTACGGACGACGCTGCCGATTTTCAGGTGCTCAAGGCGGTGCGGCATTCGCGCAAACTGCGGCGCGGCGCGTTGAGCGGTAATACTTTCCGCATCGCGATCCGCCATCTGGATGGCGATCCCGCTGAACTCGCCGCCCGTTTGCATTTGATCTCGACTCACGGCGCGCCCAACTATTTTGGCGAGCAGCGTTTCGGCCATGACGGCGGCAATCTGGCGCGGGCCGAGGCGATGTTCAACGGGCAGGCGAAGGTGCGCGACCGTCATCAGCGCGGCCTGTATTTATCCGCCGCCCGTTCCGAACTGTTCAACGCGGTGCTGGCGCAGCGGGTTCAGGATCAAAGTTGGAACCGGGCGCTGCCCGGCGAAGTGCTGATGCTGGCGGGCAGTCACAGCATCTTTGCCGCTCCCGAACTGGACGATGCGTTGCGTCAGCGGGTTGAGACCTTTGACGTTCATCCAACCGGCCCGTTGTGGGGCAGCGGGGAACTGCGCAGCGGCGGCGCGGTGCGCGATCTGGAAGAAACGGTCGCGGCGACCTTCCCGATCTTCCGCGACGGCCTGGCGGCAGCCGGATTGCAGCAGGAACGGCGGGCATTGCGGTTGCTGATCGCTGAGGCCGCGCTGGAATTTCCCGAACCGCGCCTGGCGATTCTCAGTTTTCGGCTGCCTGCGGGCGCTTACGCCACCACCGTATTGCGCGAACTGGTACAAACCGACGAACCGGCCTGATTGATCCGCTCCTGTTCTGCCGTTGTACCCTGAAGCAACGATTTCGGGCTACCATGACGCACCTATCCCACCGGGATTTTCCGCATGGCTAAACGCACTCCCCTCTATGCCCGCCACGCCGCCCTTGGGGCCAAGCTGGTGGATTTCGGCGGCTGGGATATGCCGCTGCACTACGGTTCACAAATTGACGAACATCATCAGGTGCGCCGCGCTGCTGGTCTGTTTGATGTGTCGCACATGACCCTTGTGGACTTCGCCGATCCGGTTGCAACCCGCGCCTTGCTCCGCACCTTGCTGGCGAATGATGTTCGCCCTGGCTTTATCCCGGCAAGGCGCTCTACACCTGCATGTTGAACGAAGCTGGTGGCGTCATAGACGATTTAATCGTCTATGACCGGGGCGAAGCCGGTTATCGGCTGGTGTTGAACGCCGCCACCCGCGACAAGGACCTGGCCTGGATCGCGCCCATCGCTGAACGATTCGGCGCGGTTTGGAGCGAACGCGATGATCTGGCGATGCTGGCGGCGCAAGGGCCAGCCGCGCTGGCGATACTGGCCGACGTTCTCGGCGTGGATACCGTCGCCGCAGTGCGCGCCCTCAAACCGTTTCACGCGCTGGAAGAACCTGCCGGGTTGTTCATCGCCCGCACCGGCTACACCGGCGAAGACGGAGTGGAAATCATGCCGCTGGTCACGGCAGCGCCCGCGTTGTGGGATCAACTCATCGCCGCCGGGTTCGCGCCTTGCGGCTTGGGCGCTCGCGATACTTTGCGGCTGGAAGCCGGGATGAATCTGTACGGCAGCGACATGGACGAGACCACCACGCCGCTGGTGTCCGGGCTGGGCTGGACTGTAGCCTGGGAACCGGCGGAGCGTGATTTTATCGGTCGCGCTGCGCTGGAACAGCAACGCACCGATGGCGTTCCGCAAACTTTTATCGGTCTGGTGCTGGAAGATCGCGGGGTGTTGCGCGGTCATCAGCATGTTTACGACGGCGAGCGCGAGATCGGCCAAATCACCAGCGGCACTTTCTCGCCCACTCTGAACCGCGCTATCGCCCTGGCGCGGGTTGATGTCGGCGTGGGCGAACGCTGCCAAGTGGATATTCGCGGCAAGCGGCTGTTGGCGCGAGTGATCAAACCGCCTTTCGTCCGCCACGGTCGCGCTCTTATCGAATAACTTTTTTATAACTGACTGCGATGTAGTACGGGCGTCCCGCCCTTTGCAACTCTCAAAATCCCTTCCATGAACCGCTGTTGAGGAGCTGAACATGAGCTGCATCATTCCCGTTGAATTGCGTTACACCGAGTCCCATGAATGGGTGCGCGCCAATGACGATGGCACGGTCACGGTGGGCATCACCGATCACGCCCAACATCTATTGGGCGATCTGGTGTTTGTGGAAATTCCCGAAATTGGCCGGGTGGTCGCCGCCGCTGAAGGTTGCGCCGTGGTCGAATCGGTCAAAGCCGCATCGGATGTGTACAGCCCGGTGGATGGCGTGATCGTGGAAGTGAACGAAGTGCTGGCCGATAACCCGGAATTGATCAACGAAGACCCCTACGGCCAGGGTTGGCTGTTCCGCATCGAGACCAGCGACGTATTGGCGACCTTGCTGGACGCCAGCGCCTATGAAGCGATTGCGGTTGCTGAAGATGAAGACGAAGAGGCGGGCGGTTCGCTGACTGATCCCCGGCTGGTTGATTAGCGCGGGACGTTCTGATTATGCCGTTTATCCCCCACACCCCGGCTGATGTTCAAGCGATGTTGGCCGCTATCGGCGCGCCGAATCTGGATGCGCTGTTCAGTGAAATTCCTCCTGCATTGCGGGTCAGCGAGTTGCCCGCGTTGCCGGAGGCGCTGAACGAATGGCAGGTGAGTCGGCTGATGGAAACACGGGCGGCGGATAATCCCCGCCCGTTATGCTTTCTCGGCGCGGGCGCTTACGAGCATCACATCCCAGCGGCGGTCTGGGAAATCGCCAGTCGCGGCGAATTTTACAGCGCCTATACGCCCTATCAGCCCGAAGCCAGCCAGGGCACGCTGCAAGTGCTTTACGAATATCAAAGCATGATGGCCGGCCTGACCGCGCTGGCGGTATCCAACGCTTCGCTTTATGACGGCGGATCGGCGCTGGCTGAGGCGCTGTTGATGGCGGTGCGCGCCAACCGCAAATCCAAATCCAAACGGGTTCTGGTTCCGCGTGCGCTCCATCCACTGTACCGCCGGGCCGCTCACGCCATTGTCCATAATCAGGGTCTTGAACTGGTGGAGCTGCCTTACGATCCGGTTGGCGGCCACACCCCGGAATCAGCGCTGGCGGCCTATGCCGGGCAGGATTTCGCTGCGATGGTCATTGCGCAGCCCAACTTTTCGGCGTTCTGGAAGAGGTGGACGCGCTGACCGACTGGGCGCATCAGCAGAACATGCTGGTGGTCGCGGTAGTCAATCCGACCGCGCTGGCGGTGCTGAAACCGCCGGGCGAATGGGGCGCGACTGGTGCTGACATCGCCTGCGGCGACGGTCAACCGCTGGGATCGCCGCTGAGTTCCGGCGGGCCTTATTTCGGTTTCCTGTGTTGCCGACAGGAATGGGTGCGGCAAATGCCAGGGCGGCTGGTAGGTCGCACCGTGGATTTGGACGGCAAGCCCGGTTTCACCCTGACCCTGCAAGCGCGTGAACAGCACATCCGCCGCTCCAAGGCCACTTCCAACATCTGCACCAATCAGGGTTTGATGGTTACTGCCGCGACTTTATACCTGTCGCTGCTGGGGCCGCACGGGCTGGAGCAGGTCGCCGCCGCCTGTCACGCCAATACCCGGTCACTGGTCACCCAATTGACGTTAGTTCCGGGCGTCAGTCAGGCGTTTAATCGTCCGCTATTCCACGAGGCGGTATTGCGATTGCCGCGTCCAGCGGGTGAAATTCTGGATGGTTTGTTGGCGCGAGGCATTCTCGGCGGGCTGGATTTAAGCGCCGATTATCCCGAATTGGGCCATGCGCTGCTGGTCTGCGTGACTGAAACCAAGGATGAAGGCGATTTACAGCGATATGCAGCAGCATTGGCTGATGTTGTGAATGAGCAGCAATAAGTAGAACGGGCTTCCAGCCCGTTGTGCAGTGAACGGGCAGGATGCCCGTGCTACAACTCGTTCAGGATTGCTTTGGAAATGCTTAATTTAATCGGATTGACCCTAATGCTGACCTGTTTTGCTGTTTGCATCTGCTTATTGTTCAGGCAGTTATTTATTAATAATAACTGGCGGCGTTTTAGGCATGATCAGACGGGATCAGAATTCCGCCGACAACCGCAGGTTGAAGAAAATCCGCCAATGCGACAACCTCTGGATCGCAAACAACTGGAACAATTAGTTTATAGCCAGTGGGAACAAGGCTTGGGGGAACAACTGGAGCAATGGCATAGCCAACAGGAGACATCGCCAACTCTGGAGCAGACTAAAAAAGCCCAGCGGTTACGCGAAAAGCGGGAACAGGAACGGCAACAACAGAAAGAATATGCTCACAGCATCGATAAAGCCTATGTTAAAGCGCATTGGCATTACATTTTAGGCGTTACGGCCACGGCCAGTGCTGAGGAGATTAAACGGGCCTATCACAAGCGCATGAGTGAATATCATCCCGACAAAGTTTCAACAATGGGCGAAAAGATTATTGCGGTTGCGGAAGTTGAAAGTCAAAGAATCAATGCAGCTTATGAATATGCGCAATCTCAAGGATTGGTCTGAGCGATGACAAGCTTCGGCAACGGGTTAATTAACCGCAACGCAGCAAAGAGACACGCCACCATTTGCCCTACGCAGGCTATGCAGCCTGCCGTGCTTTCGCAGTAGGCATTGGCGTCTGTTCACCGGACTGCTGACACGCCTCAATCCAGGCAGCGGTAGCATCCTGTATTTCGCGTAATGCCTCAAATTCCGTGGCGCCCCAAGCACAACAACCCGGCAAATCGGGAACTGTGGCGATATAACCTTCGTCTTCGTGGCTCCAGAAAATTTCCACTAAATAATGTTGCATCACATTACTCTCCATACTTATCCAGCATCGCAATCAGTTGACGAGCCTGATAGGGCGGAATGACGCCATTGCAGTTTTGGAAATTCAGTTGCATCGGTTCACCGGGACGCTTGAACACCCGATGGGAACCTTGTCCACCCTCGTGAATAAAGCCGAGCCAACCAGCAACCTTACAAGCGTCGTCGAAGCGCACCGCTTTAGGATTTTGGCGGATCATCGCGGGTAATTTTTCCCGTTGCGTCATAAGTACCAAGAGCGGGAGGATAGATTTTGGTTATATGGCCGCCATGCCGGTGATTTCAGATGGCTAATGCAAGACGGGCGGCGTCTACCTTAGCTGGGCTAAATCTTTAGTGGTTTAACTGTTGGTTTACCAAAAAGACGGTAACTCTACCTAACGTTACTCAGCTTGTTGGGTTTATTTTATGCGATGCTGCCCGCACGATATTTAGGAAGTTGACGCTTACTAACATAATACTCGCCTATGCTTGGCCCGCTTCTTGAGTAAATAGACGCAAATTTTATGCCCCAGTTACCGTCTTTATAAAAATACATTCTTGCTACACAGCCATATAAGGATAATTGAAGCAATGTAGATATGTGTTGCTCTATAAGTGGTTCGAGGTTTGGAGTTAAAACGGCTACAAACCTAGGAACAGATATTGCTCCGTTGATGTTAAATGTGGATTGAGCATATGTGATGGCTTGCCATACTGCTTTAGTTGTTTTTGCGGTTTGGCCGTTGACACCCTCGGCCCATTTACACTCAACGCCAAACCACTCATTTATAAAGCCATGCTGAACTAAGTGCGGCTTGGCTCTAAGCATTAAGTCAATGCGGACATCTTTATTGTAAAAAGCGTTATGGCCAATAACTTCTTGCTTGATTTCAAAATCTGAAGACAGCCGTTCAATAGCTTGCTTTGTTAAAACTGATTCAGACATTATTTTTATAAGCCTCATGAGAATTTGTCAGTCGCATTCATAGCAGCCAACAAGGTATAAATCCGAAACCAGCTTCAACAAAGCCGGTTTAGAACGCCGCAAATTCCTGCGGACGCGATTTGCGTCCACCTGCGCCGCTCCCGGTGCGTTCACTCAAGGATAGAACGCTCAACCCAATTTTCCCATACAGCAGCAGCGCAGCTATGTCATAACCAGCGCGTAGTAAAGATTAGCGAAACGTAATCTGCATTTTCAAGAATCACCCACCACATTCACTACTAACTGTTTTGACAAGGCGGGTCACGGCTGACGCCTAACAAGCCCTGCGGGGGCTACTGCGCTGGAACATCGAGATCTTTGCAGATGCGCCGGGCCAAGTGTTCATTGACTTCGGCGTGGCGCGGGACGGCTGCCGATTTACCAGCGGCCCGATTTACATACACAGAATGTCGCCCGCCATCCCGGAGCAACTCGCACCCATTGCGCTCCAAGTGCCTTATCAAATCTCGCGGCTTCATTACGCAGCAGCAACGAGCCGTTCTTTGAAAACCTCACGGCCTTGAATGGACTCTTCTGCGAGAGTGCGATTAGCTTCCAGGACTAGCTCTATCGCCTCCCGAAGATTCTCGCGAACTTCTTCCAATGTAGCGCCTTGAGTGTTTGCGCCAGGAAGCTCCTCAACAAAGGCAATATAGCCCTCAGGCACTTTCTCAAACACCGCTGTGAATTCCATTGGCTATCTCCGAGTAGTTCTAAGTTAAGAATAACGCTCAACCCAGCTTTCCCATGCCACCGCGCAGCTACAACAACACCAAATGGTCGCGATGAATCAATTCCGGGTCGTCCATGTGACCGAGTACGGCTTCAATCCGGCGCGTGGTTTTGCCAATCAGCAATAAAGTTTGTTCGGTATCGTAATTGACCAGACCCCGCGCCAATTCGACTCCGCCCGGATCGAGACACGCTACCAGATCGCCACGGTTAAATTTGCCTTCCACTGCGGTCACGCCGACCGGCAACAGGCTCTTGCCGTCGGTGCGCAACGCCCGCACCGCGCCCGCGTCCAGATGCAACCGCCCGCGAACCTGCAACTGCACCGCCAGCCATTGCTTGCGCGCCGCCAGCGGACTCTGGCTGGGCCGCAACAGCGTACCCAACGCTTCGCCCGCCGCCATCCGCCGCAAGATGTCCGGTTCGCGGCCCAGGCC
>JAAUTD010000144.1 GCA_012031845.1 Synechococcaceae cyanobacterium SM1_2_3 | reverse complement strand
TTCCAGTCGGAAATTCAGGATAACCACGCTGGAATGGGCGTAACCGCCCGTCAACCCGGCGTGATAACGCATCCCATCGCCGGTTTCGAGCCGCCAGCGCCCATCCAGTAGTTCAATCCCGGTCACAAAGGCGGGGCTGTGGCGATTGCCGTAGCGCCAGCCGAATCTGACCAGCGCCAGCGCGATGCCTATAACCAATCCGGCTTTGATCCACAGCGGCGCGGTAGAAATGATGACGGCGACACCGGCTAATAAATGGCCGATGCCGCCGCCCATCAGCAAAAATCGCGAGGGACGCAAATAAAGGGTTAATGCGGGAAAGTGGCGCACTTGAGGCCGGATCAGAGCAAGTCCGGATCCGCGCCCCATAATCTATTCCCGGCTAGGGTCGGTCAGCTTTGGCGAATCCGCAACTCCGCCGACCGGGCGTGTGCGGTCAACCCTTCGCCCCGCGCCAATACGGAAGCAATGCGACCGAGTGCTGAGGCTCCACCGGGTGAACAATGGATCAGGCTGGTTCGTTTCTGAAAATCGTAGACGCCCAAGGGTGAGGAAAACCGGGCGGTGCGGGAAGTGGGCAAGACGTGATTCGGACCAGCGCAGTAATCGCCTAACGCTTCGGCGGTGTAGCGGCCCATGAAAATCGCGCCGGCGTGACGAATCAGCGGCAATAACTCTTCAGGCTTTTCCACCGACAGTTCCAGATGCTCCGGCGCAATGAAATTCACCACCTGCGCCGCCTCACCCAAGTCCTGCACCTGAATCATCGCCGCCCGCCGGGTCAGGGAAGCGGCGATAATCTCCGCCCGTTCCATTCCTAGCAGCAACCGTAAAATAGAGTCCTGCACCTGATCCAGAAACGCCGCATCGGGACTGATTAAAATCGGCTGGGCGTCTTCGTCGTGTTCGGCCTGCGAGAACAAATCCATCGCAATCCAGTCCGGCGCAGTCAAGCCATCGCACACCACCAGGATTTCTGACGGGCCAGCGATCATGTCAATGCCGACTGCGCCGAACACCTGCCGCTTGGCGGCAGCGACGTAGATGTTGCCCGGCCCGACGATTTTATCCACCCGTGGCACGGTCGCAGTGCCGTAAGCCAAGGCAGCGACCGCCTGCGCTCCGCCAAGGGTAAATACCCGATCCACTCCGGCTACCGCAGCAGCGGCTAAAACCAGTTCATTCAGGACGCCGTTTGGCGTTGGCGCGACCATTATGATTTCCTGTACTCCAGCCACTTTGGCCGGAATCGCGTTCATCAGCACCGAAGAGGGATAGGCCGCCTTGCCGCCGGGCACATACACCCCGACCCGATCCAGCGGCGTCACCTGTTGACCAAGCATCGTCCCGTCGGCCTCGGTGAAGCTCCAGGACTGCGCTTTCTGCCACTCAGCATAGGCGCAAATCCGGTCAGCAGCAGTTTCCAGCGCGGTGCGCTGTTCGTCAGGAATAGCGGTGAGCGCCTGTTGTAGACGTTCGGCGGGAATTTCCAGATCGGCGGCTTGCGCCACATCCATCCGGTCAAAGCGCAGGGTGTATTCCAGCAGCGCGTCATCGCCGCGCTTCCGCACCTGGGCCAGAATCTCGCGCACCGTAGCGGTCACGGCTTCATCAGCCACGCTATCCCAGGCGGTCAGTTCTTCCAGCCGCCGCCAGAAATTAGGATGGGCGCTATTCAGGCGTTGAATCGTGGGCATCAGCACAGCTCCTGACAAATAGTGCGCTCTGAAGAGGCAAAGGATTCAGACGGCGACCGCCGCCGCCATCCGCTCAATGATCGCCTTAATGCGGACGTGCTTCATCTTCATCGCCGCCTTGTTGACGATCAGCCGCGAACTGATGTCGGCGATGTGTTCCAGCGGGGCCAGACCATTGGCTTTGAGGGTCTTGCCAGTATCCACCACATCCACGATGTAATCGGCCAGCCCGACCAGCGGGGCCAGCTCCATCGAACCGTACAGCTTGATGACTTCGACCTGGCGGCCCTGATCGGCGAACCAGCGGCGGGTGGTCTGGGCGTATTTGGTGGCGATGCGCGGACGGCTCAGGCGTGGCTGCTGATCCGGGCGGCCCGCCACCATCAACCGGCACCGGGCGATATTCAAATCCAGTGGTTCGTATAAACCTTCGCCGCCATGCTCCATCAGCACATCCTTGCCCGCCACGCCCAAATCGGCTGCGCCATACTGCACATAAGTCGGCACGTCAGTGGCGCGGATAATCACCAGTTTGATGTCAGGCTGATCGGTGTCGAGAATCAGCTTGCGGCTGGTTTCCGGATCGTCCACCGGGATAATCTCCGCCGCTTTTAGTAGCGGCAGAGTTTCCTCGAAAATGCGGCCTTTGGACAAGGCAATGGTCAGCGTCGCGGTCATGGCGTTCAACCTGCGGTCCGGCGAATGTGTGCGCCCAGGTGCGACAATTTTTCTTCAATGCAGTCGTAACCGCGATCAATGTGGTAAATCCGGTCCACCACGGTTTCGCCATCCGCGATCAATGCCGCCAGAATCAGACTGGCGGAGGCGCGCAGGTCGGTCGCCATGACCGGTGCGCCGGTCAGTTTGGGAACCCCAATGCTGACGGCGGTATTGCCTTCCAGTTCGATCTGCGCACCCATCCGGTGCAACTCCTGAACGTGCATGAAGCGGTTTTCAAAGACGGTTTCAGTGATCATTCCCACCCCTTCGGCAACGGAATTAAGCGCCACGAATTGCGCCTGCATATCGGTAGGAAACGCCGGATAAGGCGCCGTGCGAATCCGCACCGCCTTGGGCCGATTGCCGCGCATGTCCACTTCAATCCAGTCCGGGCCCGTGTTGACCCAGGCCCCGGCTTCCTCCAGCTTGACCAGCACTGCTTCCAGATTGTCCGGGCGGGTGTCCTTGACCTTGACTCGACCGCCAGTAATCGCCCCCGCCAGCAGATAAGTGCCGGTTTCAATCCGATCCGGCAGCACTTGGTAGTTGGCGCCGTGCAGGCTTTCTACCCCTTCGATCACCAGGGTGTCAGTGCCTGCTCCATCAATGTGGGCGCCCATCGCGATCAGGCAGTGGGCTAAATCCACTACTTCCGGTTCGCGGGCGGCGTTCTCGATGATGGTGGTGCCTTGCGCCAGAGTCGCCGCCATCAGCAGATTTTCAGTGCCGGTTACCGTCACCAGATCCATGACAATGTGCGCTCCACGCAGCCGATTGGCGCGGGCGCGGATATAGCCGTTTTCGACCCTGATCTCGGCCCCCATCGCTTCCAGCCCCTTGATATGCAGATTGACCGGACGCGATCCGATAGCGCAACCGCCAGGCAATGACACCTCGGCTTGACCAAATCGGGCCACCAGCGGCCCCAGCACCAGGATGGAGGCGCGCATGGTGCGCACCAGTTCATAGGGGGCTTGAAACGTCTGGATGGTGAGCGGATCCACTTGAATGTTCATCCGCTCGTCCACCACCAGATCCACGCCCATCCGGCCCAGCAACTCCATCGTGGTAGTGACATCCTGCAAGTGCGGGACGTTGCAGATGGTCATGGGCGCGTCGGCCAGCAGGGTCGCCGCCAGAATCGGCAATACCGCATTTTTGGCGCCGGAGGCGCGTAATTCACCTTGCAACGGCGCGCCGCCGCTAATAATCAGTTTGCTCATGGAAAAGGGATGATCCGGTGATTCAGGATTGCAACTTGCGCCAAGCGTCTGGCGAGTAGGTTTTAAGAGCCAGAGCGTGAATTTCCTCCCGCTTCAGTCGCTCGCCCAGCGCCGCATACACCAGGCGATGTTGCTGCACCGGGGATTTGCCAGCAAAGGCTTCGCTAATGACCACTGCCTCGAAATGGGCGCCATCATCGCCACGCACCGTGGCCTGCGCTCCCGGCAGTTGTTCTTCAATCAGAGCCGCAATGTCTTCAGCGCGCATAACGTGATCTAACCTTATTGATTTGAAAAGTGAAACAGAGTGTTGGCGACAGCGTGTTGGCGACGTAGCGGGCTACCCGCGCCCTGACGCCGCTGATGCCCCAGGGATCATAGCCAACAGGCCACGAGCAGATAGGCGGACGATGTAATGATAGTGGTGAAGGTCAACGCCATGCCGAAAACCCGAAATCTGAAGTTTTCATTGGGTTGGCTGACGCCAAAGGCGTGAGAAAGCCTGCCTGTCAGGAGAATCACGCCCAAACCGTGCAGCAATGCGGGATGTGCGCCTTGCCCTTCCACCAGGTACAGCAGGATCAGGCACAGCGGCGCATACTCGGCGAAGTTGGCGTGGACGCTGATGGCGCGAAGCAGCGCCTCGTTGCCAGCGTCGCCCAGCGCGATGCGCAGGCTTCGGCGCAGACGAATGATGCGGATGCTGAGCGCCACAAACAGGAGCGCCAGAAGGGCGGCGTAGAGCGGCAGAATGTGCATTTTGGCATCCATCAGGCCAGTGGCAGAATTGAATCGAGGTCAGCAATCGCGATGATCGCCCGCATTTGCGCCGGGACGTTAATGAATGTCGGTTCTTGTCCATGACGCCGGGCTTGTATCAGCCATTCCACCAGCAGGGCTATTCCTGCGCTGTTGGCGCGAATGACTCCACTCAAGTCAATGTGGGTTGGCGGATCACTGGCGAACAGTGGCTCAGTGGCGTCCAACAATGCGGAGACCGAATCGAAATCCAGTTCGCCACGCACATAGAGGGTCTGGCCCTTGCGTTCAAGGTCGCCGCAGTCATCAACTGCCGCCTGACCTGCTGTTGCGTTGTTGCAGATCAGCAATCACCGCGTCCAGACCCTGACTGCGGATCTGGCTGGCAAAGGTGTCGCGGTAGTTGGTAACCAGGCTGACGCCTTCTACCGTGACATCGTAAACCTTCCAGACTCCATTATTGCCAAGATGCATGCTGTAGTTGATCGGAATCGGCTGGCCGGTTTTCGGCTTGACTTCGGTCCTGACGGTCGTTTCCTTGTCCTCCGCTTTGGTAGCGGATTGCGGCAACAACCGAATGTCTTCATCCGCATATTCCAGCAAAGCCTTGGCGTAAGTCCGCACCAGCAGGGTGCGAAACTCTTCGGTAAAGCGGCGGCGCTGATCGGGCGTGGCCTGTTGCCAGACCCGGCCCAACACCCAGCGCGACATCAGCTCGAAATCAAAATTGGGCAGCACGATCTGATTGACCAGTTCATAAAGCCGTCCCGGATCGCGGTCAAGCACTGCGCGGTTTTGGCGCAGGGCGTCAATCATCTGCGCCGAAGTGACCTGCACAACCTCATGGGGCGTCCGGGCCGCCGCCCAGACCGTGGCGCCGCTCAAAATAAACATCAGTAAACCGAGAATAAAGGTCTTTTTCATGATAGTCCTCAGATGACTGACCGCTGATTGCCAGCGATCAGGGGGTCTTGGCCGGTGTCGGGCCATCCACGGCATTGGTCAGCATTCGTCCGATCAGCTTTTCCAGCACCAGCGCCGATTGGGTCAGCTTCACAACACTGCCGCTCTTAAGGTAGCCGTCCATTCCGCCCGGTTCCAGACCCACGTATTGTTCACCCAGCAGCCCTGAAGTCAGAATGCTGGCGCTGGAATCTTCAGGCAGCCGATCATAGCGAGGATCAATGGACAGGGTGACCACCGCGTCAAAGCTTTGCGGATCAAGGTCAACTTCGACTACTCGGCCAATTCGCACCCCGCCCAGGGTAACTGGGGCGCGAACCTTGAGGCCGCCGATATTCTCGAAGCGGGCCGTCACCCGATACCCTTTATCCTCACCGATGCTGGCGATGTCACTGACCTTGAGCGCCAGCAGAAAAAAAGCCGCCAACCCTAGCGCCACAAACAAACCTACCGCCAGTTCCAGATTTTTTTGCGCCATTACCAGACTCCAAACATGAGAGCGGTCAACAGAAAATCCAGCGCGAGCACCGCCAGCGAAGTGGAGACGACAGCGCGGGTCGTGGCCAGGCTGATGCCTTCCGACGTGGGCGCGGCCTCATACCCTTCAAACAGGCGATCCAGTTCGCCACCAGTCCAAAGGCCAGGCTTTTGATGACAATGCCGTTGCCTATGTCCTCAAACAGCAGCACACGAGCCTGCATTTGCGCCCAGAACGCGCCGCCGTCCACGCCTAATTGCACCACCGCCACCAGATAGCCGCCCAGAATACCGACCGCAGTAAAAATTCCGGTGAGCAGGGGAACCGCAATAAAACCGGCCAGAAAGCGGGGCGCCAATACCCGCTGAAACGGATCAACCGCCATCATCTGCATACTGGCCAGTTGCTCGGTGGCTTTCATCAACCCGATCCCGGCGGCAAGCGCCGAACCGGCCCGACCGGCATAGAGCAACGCGGTCAGCACCGGTCCCAATTCACGAATGAGCGACAGCGCCACCACCCGGCCCAGCGATGAGGTCGCGCCGAAATCCACCAGATTGGCGTAGCCTTGCAGCCCCAGCACCATGCCGACAAACAGGCCCGATACCAGAATAATCGGCAGTGACAACACTCCAACCGCGTACAACTGCTTCACCAGCAGACCAGGGCGATTGAACAGAAAAGACAGCGATCCCAGCAGCCTCAGCAGGAATAAATGAGCGCGTCCCAGCCGAGCCAGTGGGTTGAGGACGCTGCGTCCGAGCTGCGCCAGCGCCGCATTCATTGTGGTACGCCCGCCAGCAAATCGGCTGCATAGGACGGCGCTGGATAGTGAAAGGGCACTGGCCCGTCGGGCAGGGCGTGGACGAACTGATCAACCCAAGGAGAAGCCGACCGCATCAGCGCCTCCGGCGCACCCTGTTCCACCACGCAACCGTTGGAAATCAGGTAGAGGTAATCGGCGATGGCGACGGTTTCCTTCACATCGTGGGACACGATGATGCTGGTTAAACCCAGCGCGTCATTCAACGTGCGGATCAGTTTCATCAGTACGCCCATCGAAATAGGGTCTTGGCCGGCGAATGGCTCATCGTACAGGATCATCATCGGGTCAAGCGCAATAGCGCGGGCCAGCGCCACCCGCCGGGCCATGCCGCCGGACAGTTCCGCGGGCATCAAATCGCGTGCGCCGCGCAGACCCACCGCTTCCAGTTTCATCAAGGTCAGAATGCGAATCAGGCGGGCTGAAAGGCGGGTGTGTTCCCGCAACGGAAAGGCGACGTTATCGAATACGCTCAGATCGGTGAACAGCGCGCCACTCTGAAACAGCATGCCCATGCGCTTGCGCAGCTCGTACAACTCGCGCCGCCCCAATTCATGGATGCAGGCGCCATCGACTTCAATCCGCCCCACGTCAGGGCGAATCTGGCCGCTGATCAGCCGCAGCAGGGTCGTTTTGCCGGTGCCGCTAGGCCCCATGATCGCAGTGACCTGACCGCGTGGAATCGTCAGGCTGACATCCTGGAAAATCACCCGGTCGCCGTGGCGGAATGACAGATTGCACACCGTGACCAGCGAATGATCGCCAAGGAAGGCAGTATCAGTGGGAGAAGCGGCAGTGATGGCGGGCATCTGAGGACAAGCGGCTTGAAATAGCAGCGGATTGGTTATTGAAAGCACACTAGTTTCCGGTCAAGCGGCTGGCAAGTCAAATAGGCTGGCCGCTCGCTTTGAACTGTTTGTTGTACAAACGACCTTGGCATTTATCTGTGGATACGTCTATCTTTCGCGGACGGCATACTGGTTGGCTGTAGCCAACAGAGGTATTCCTTATATTGGCAAAGGTTACCCCCGCGAGCGTCCCGGTTTTCGGGCCTGTTCCGACAAAACCGGATCGCTTATGGCTTGGCAGTATCGGATCGCTCCGATACTCACCTAATCATTCACAACAAAGGTAGGATCATGGCGAAGCAATACATCTACAAGTACACCGAAGGCGATGGCAAGAACAAAATGCTGCTCGGCGGCAAGGGCGCCAACCTGTGCGAAATGACCCAGATCGGCTTGCGTGTGCCACCGGGCTTTGTCATCAGCACTGAAGCCTGCCTGGACTATATCGCCAACAATCGTCTGCCGGATGGGGTGATGGACGATGTGCGGGCGCATATGGCTTGGCTGGAGCAGGAAACCGGCAAGCAGTTCGGTGGCGCGGAGAATCCATTGCTGGTGTCCGTGCGTTCCGGTTCCTCCATGTCCATGCCGGGCATGATGGACACCATTCTCAACCTGGGTCTGAATGAGAAGACGCTGGCCGGCTTGATCAAGCTGACCGGCAACGAACGGTTTGGCTATGACGCCTATCGCCGCTTCATCCAGTTATTCGGCAAGATTGCGCTGGGCGTTGATGATCATTTCTTCGATGAGCATTTCGAGGCGATCAAGCGTCGTGCTGGCGTCAAGATCGACCTGGGTCTGAACGCTGAAGATCTGCGCGACATCGGCCAGTTGTTCCTGCAAGTGGTGCAGGAACAAACCGGGCGGCCCTTCCCGCAAGACCCCTACGAGCAACTGGAACTGGCGATCAAGGCAGTGTTCGGTTCGTGGATGGGGCAGCGCGCCGTGGATTATCGTCGTGAGTTCAAGATCACCCCGGATCAGGCCAGCGGCACTGCGGTCAATATCGTGACCATGGTGTTCGGCAACATGGGCAACGATTGCTCCACCGGCGTCGGTTTCACCCGCGATCCCGGCACCGGCGAAAAACGTGATGTATGGCGAGTACTTGGTCAACGCCCAGGGCGAAGACGTGGTTGCTGGCATTCGCACCCCCAAGCCGGTCGCGGAAATGAAGGACGAAATGCCGGATTTGTACCGGCAACTGGTCGAATTGCGCAACAAGCTGGAAGGCCATTATCACGAGGTGCAGGACTACGAGTACACCATCGAGAAGGGCGTGCTGTACTGCCTGCAAACCCGCAATGGCAAGATGAACGCCCAGGGCATGGTGCGCAGCTCGGTGGAAATGGCGAACGAAGGTTTGATTACTCGCGAACGGGCGCTGCTGCGGATTGACCCGGAATCGCTGGAACAGATGATGTTCCCGCAGCTTGACCCCAAGCATAAGGCTGCGCCCGCCGCTCAGGGCATGGGCGCTTCGCCTGGCGCTTCATCGGGCAAAATCGTGTTTGACGCCGATACGGCGGTGAAGCGCGGTCGCGGCGCGGGCGAAAAGATCATCCTGATGCGTGAAGAAACCAAGCCGGAAGACATTCACGGCTTCTTCGCGGCGGTCGGCATTCTGACCAGTCGCGGC
>JAAUTD010000143.1 GCA_012031845.1 Synechococcaceae cyanobacterium SM1_2_3 | reverse complement strand
TCTTGTTGTTGAAGTCGTTTTTGCAGCATTCGTGACGCCCACCAATCGCCTTGGCCATTAGTAAAGTTGTAATCAATGCCCAGTTGGTCAAAATACTTGAGGGCGCAAGTACTGCGATTCATCACACCGTAAACACCCGCAACCCTTCATCGCTATCGTGGTTCATGACTTTCACGGCGATTTTGCCAGTAGCGGGCCGGTCAACCAGCCCACTTTTCATGCAACCCCGGCAATTTCCTAACCAGGCGCACACTTCCCACACTGACCCTGACCACGCGCTTGATTAAATCCACGATATAGCGGTGATTATCGGAGGCTTCGTTGGGATCGTTCTTTATGCCGCTGGCTTTATCCACAGTAACGGCGTACCGCTCCATAATCCATTCCATCGCGGATTTACCGCTGACCACATAGCCGTAAGGCTCCAACGGAATATCACGCAAGATCAAGTCTGCATTATAGATAACAGGGTTTTCGCTTTCCGCCATTCCCGCCTACGCGGGAATGACGAATTTACGGGTTTAGCGAAAGTCCTGAATGTTTTCGTGTTCGGGCGTGGAGAAGAGTGGGTACGGGTCAAGTATTCCAGAAGCGGGAAGGACAGGCCGGGCGATTCAAAACGGTCGGTCGCAACAACGCTCCACGCCAGAATCAGCAGTCGTCGCGCCCGCGCCGCCGAAGGGCCGAGATAACGGCAGATCAATACGCCGTCCAATTGGGTTACGGCAACCTGTTCGCCTTCAAGCGTAGCCGGATTCAGTGCGGTGCGCAGCGGGTTCAGCAGATCAGGCCACACTCCGGCGCAGAGCAAGGTGGCGCTCACCGGCTGGCCTTGCAAACCCCATTGCGCAGTCATAACCGGATCATCGCCCGCATAGCAGCCGTGTTCGAGATAGAGCGGCTCGCCGTCGCGCCACAGTTCCAAATCCTGCCGATACTGGCCGGAATGGAAAGACTCATTCGCCGCCGGTCGGCCCAGACAGAGAATTTCCCAACCGATAAAACGGGCGTCGCCCTGGAGTTCAATGCGGGTGATGGCGTGAACCCTGGCCCCGGCATAGACAATGTTCTCCTGCGGGAGCCATTCCAGCGCGGCGTCGGCAGAGACCGTCATCTGCTGAATCTGGCGGGCGGTCGGCCCAGCGCTGCGATAAAACTTGCCCGCTGCTGGCGTAGTGATCAGCGCGTGAGCCTGGGCGTCGAGGATAATGTTGATCTGCAATTCATCGCCGCCGACCACGCCGCCGGGCGGATGCAAAATGGCGACATGACCGACCGCCTCGCCTTCCGGATAAAAAGGCCGCTGCACCTGTAAAGGGCCGCGATGGGCGCAGTGTCCCAGCGAAGTGCGCAACCCGCGCCGCTGAAAAGCGAGCGTCAATTGCGCCTGCCAGCCTGGCGCCAGTGGAGATAGGATTTGTGGCTGCATTCAGTGCGGTTATCAGCAGTAAAGTGAGATTTCTTTGCTAGGATAACAACATTGTCAGGACTTTCGCTTCGGGTTCATAAACCGTTCGGGGTGAGCCGTGAGCCTGTCGAACGGTCGAACCCCGTTTTTGCCGATGAATGCCCTTCGACAAGCTCAGGGCGAACGGATGGAGCGAAAATCCTAATTGTGATTGAACTCGCCGAGGAGCTGCGCAAAAACCGTGATTTCCGATCATTTTGAGTTTTCCGCCGATATTGGAGGGTCGCTGTGTCTGCCCGCCGAGATCGATCACCTGCCGGCTTTTCTCGACCATGTGCGTCGAATGGCCGAAGTCACCGGACTCACTGACGCCCAAGCCTCGCGGCTGGAACTGGCGGTTGAGGAAGCGCTGGTGAATGTCTGCAACCACGCCTACGCCGATCAACCGACGGCAGGCATTCTGCGCTGTCGGGTAGTCGTGCAACCCGACGGTCTGCAAGTGGAAATTGCCGACGAAGGTTTGCCTTTTGACCCACTGGCCCGTCCCGATCCGGATACTACGCTCGGCCTGGACGAGCGCGAGCCGGGCGGTCTCGGCGTTCTGCTGATCAAGCGGCTGGTGGACGAGGTGGGCTATCGCCACGAAGAGGGCCGCAACGTGCTGATGATGAGGATGCGCAAGGCATCCATTGACCCGGCAGCGACCTAGCGCCCGGCTTTAATCGCCGCATTTTCAGCAGCAGGGGGAACCCATGCGCGTTTATTTGCTGTCGACGGCGGTTGCGCCGCTGGGTTCCGGGCTGGGCGGTGGAGTGGAACACATGGTGATAACCGCTGCGCATCAGTTGCATTCTCGCGGTCATCACGCCCAAGTTATCGCTCCAATGGGTTCGGTCGCGGATGCGCCGGATTTGCTCACTCTGCCGGGTCAACTGGCCCCGACCGCAGTGACTTACGGCCATGACCTGCCGTTGCCCATTGAAGCCGATGCGTTTCTGGTCACGGCGCTGCGCTGGCTGGCTGATCAGGCGCAACCTGCCGATGCGATTCTGAATTTTTCCTACGACTGGCTTCCTCTGTTCATGAGCGATTATCTGCCCTGTCCACTGGCGACGCTGGTCAGCATGGGGCCGCTGAATCGCTCAATCGCGCTGGAAATTCGCCGCTGCGCCGCCCGCCATCCAGCGAGAATGGCTTTTCTCAGCGCCGCTCAGGCGCAAAGCTTTGGCATGAGTGATTCGGTGCGACTGATTCCGCCGGGTCTCGATCTGGTGGAATACCCTTACAACGCCCATCCCGGCAACGCGGTGGGCTGGGTGGGGCGGATCGCGCCGGAAAAGGGCCTGGAAGATGTGTTCGCGCTGTCAGCCCGCACCGGGATCACGGTGATGGCGTTCGGCGTCATGCAGCAGCCGACGTACTGGGAGCGGCTGCTGAAAAGTTATCCCGGCGCTGCGGTGCGCTATGGCGGTTTTCTGAAAATGCCGACTCTGGCCGAAGTGGTGCGGGAGTTTCGCGCCCTGTTGATGACGCCCAAGTGGCTCGAAGCCTTTGGCGTCGTCGGGATTGAAGCATTGGCCTGTGGCACACCGGTGATCGCCTACCAGCGCGGTGGAGTGGGTGAATATGTCCGCAATGGTGAAACCGGCTGGCTGGTGGAACCCGATAATCTCGATGACTTATGCGCGGCGGCGGAACAGATTGACGCGATTGATCGGGCCAGTTGCCGGGCGCTGGCAGCCCGTCGCTATACCCTGACTCATTACGGCGCGGCGCTGGCGGACTGGCTGCGAGATTTATCTGAAACATGAACGGCATCCCCGGTCAGCAGCGCTGGACCCTGCACATCCGCAAGGACGGCCTCAAATTTGCCGCCGCGCACATGACGGTATTCCCGGACGGCAGCAAGGAAAATCTGCACGGCCACAATTATCAGGTCGAACTGACGGTAGATTTAGCCGAACCGCCGACTCTGGCGCGAATGCTCAGTTATGAGCGGTTTAAACAGGCGTTACGGACGGTGTGCGGCGCATGGGATGAGAAGGTGCTGATTGCGGGCGAAAACCGCTGGCTGGAGCCGCTGGCCGCCGCCGAGGGCGACTATGCCTTCCGGCTGTGCGGCAAGCGTTATGTGCTGCCGGCTGATGAAGTGGCGGTGTTGCCGCTGGACAACATTACCGCCGAGAACCTGGCGCAACTGCTGTGCGAACGGTTCTGGGCGGAGTTACTCCGTGATTCTTCTATCGCCTGGAGCGAAAGGGTCGCGGCGATCAGCCTGCGGATTGACGAATCGCCCGGTCAGGGCGCGACCTATGCCGTCACGGTGGCGGGCCACCCTGCAACAGCTTCTCAATAGCGGCGATTAAACGCGGATCATCGGGCCGGGTCTGCGCCGGAAACCGGGCCATCACCGCGCCATTGCGATCCAGCAGATACTTGTAAAAATTCCATTCCGGGTAGCCGCCGCCCTGCGCCGCCAACTGTTGATAGAATGGATGGGCGTTGGGGCCGGATACCCTGATTTTCTCGTACATCGGAAACTGGACACCATAGTTCAACTGGCAAAAGTTCTGAATCTCGCCTTCTGCGCCCGGCTCCTGGGCAAAGTCATTCGACGGAAACCCCAGCACGGCCAGCCCCCGATCCCGATACGCGGCGATACAGCGCATCCAGTCCTTCATATTGCGGGGTGAATACGCAACGGCTGGCGGTGTTCACCACCAGCAGCACCTGGCCGGAATAGCGGGCGCATAACGACTCCGGGCGGTCGCTGGCTAAAGGACGGATCTGAAAATCAAGAATGGCTGGGCATTCTTTAGCCAGCGTCCCCGGCAACGGCAAAATGAACAGAATCAGCAACGAAATGACTCGAAACATCGCGGTCTCCTCGCTATCTTCACAAACAGTAATACCATTTCTCGATACATTTCCAGTGTATCTGAACATGCAGTAGGCGCTAAACGAGTAGAGCGGGCCATGCCCGCGACTTTCACGGGCATGGCCCGCTCCTACCTAAAACCTATGCGGAATTGGTATAACAAGGTTTGGCTTGTATTTTGTACAATTTCAGTATAGATATAAGCTTGGAAATTAGACTAATTCAAGCATTTTGTAGATTTATTGTACAATAAAAATAATTCCTATCCGTTATAACCGCACAGCAAGGCGCGGGAGGCGATTGACAGCATGGTGAAGGTGAACCACAGCCACCACGGCCTGCCCGGCGATGGGTTGATACCGATACGCACGGTGTCCAGCCTGACCGGGGTCAACTCGGTGACCTTGCGGGCCTGGGAGCGCCGCTACAATCTGGTTAAACCGATCCGCACGCCCAAAGGCCATCGCCTGTACACCCTGTCTGATGTGGATTTGATCAATCAGGTGGTGGCGTTGCTGGATAATGGCATGTCCATCGGCCAGGTCAGGCAAGTGCTGGATGCCGACCGGGCGCGGCCTGAACCGGCCCAAGAAGTGAATGCGGAATTCGATCCCTGGCGGAACTATCAGGAGCGGCTGTTGCAGGCCGTGGCCGCATTTGATGACCGCGAACTCAACGAGGTTTACCACGAAGTGCTGTCGCTGTACCCGGTGGACACCGTGACTCACCGGCTAATCACGCCACTGTTGCGCCAGTTGGGCGAGCGCTGGGCGCATGGTTCCGGCAGTATTGCCGAGGAGCATTTTTTCAGCGTCTTTCTGCGCAACAAGCTGGGCGCCCGCTTCCATCATCTCAACCACAACCGGCAGGGGCCGAAACTGCTGGCGGCCTGCATGCCGGGCGAACAACATGAAGTCGGCTTGCTGCTGTTCGCGCTGGCGGCGCTGGACTGGGATTATCGGGTGGTGTTGCTGGGGCCAAATACGCCGTTGCCGGAACTGCCGCCGGTGGTCGAGCGGGCGGCGATCCAGGCCATTGTGCTGTCGGGATCGGCGGACACTGCCGCCAGCGTGGTTGAGCGGGACCTGCCGCAACTGTGCCAGATGGTGGCGATGCCGGTGTTTGTCGGCGGCCAGGTGACGCTGGGCTATGCCGAGGCGATTGCCGCCGCTGGCGCGATTGCGCTGGGCGATGATCTCAATCTCGCTTTGCGCGGGATTGATGCGACACTGGCTCGCCGTTGACATCCGCCCGCCATTGATCATGAATTTCCACGATTTCTTCCTCCTCAACCCCGCCCTGAAAGAGGTCATTCCAGGCCACATACAGCAGCGTCCCCCAATAGACCGGCAGCGGTAACGCCAATACTTGCGCAGGAATCAAAAACAGGTCGAAGAACGGTAGCGCCAGTAGTGTCAATCCGGTCAAGCTCTGCACCGGAAACAGCCACGGATTGAGCTGCATCGCCAGTGCGCTGTGTCGCCAGCACACCGCCAGCGGCAGCTCGCGGAACAGTTGCAGCGGCGCGGTAAACGTGGCGAACAACACTTGCAGCACCAGCAGTAGTCCGCCCAACACGCTCAGTTGAGTCCCCAGCACCGTAGCCGTGACGCCAAAAGCCATCGGCGCCAGATTGGCGACGGCCACTGTCGCGCTGTCGGCGGGCAGCCAGTGATTGTGCAACAGATACACAGTCAGATAGCCCTGTAGCAGCAGCGCAAACAGAAACAGGCTGGTTCTGAGCAGAGCTTTGAGCGCGGTGCGGTTGAGCAACTGGCCCGCCGAGGGGAACCGCTTGCGATTGGCGGCGCGGGCCAGACCGCAGGCCAGGGTTACGGTCAAACTCAGCGGCAGTCCGTAACAAAACACCGTCGCCAGCAAAACAGTCCAGCCGTCGCCCGGCGATAGCCACCATTCCCAAACCGGCAACGCCAGCAATAGCGCGGCGCCTGCCGGAGCAAACAGGGCGACGGTGACAAACAACCACGGATGCCGCCACATCAGTTGCCATGCCTGCATCAGCCAATCCCTGCCATCCTGCGGGGTCAGCGCCCGCGGCCCGAAACCACGCATATCCCTACCATCCTTTTGGAAAACCGGCGACTAGTTTAACCCGGACTGTTGCCCGGCACAGCACAACCGCTGCGGGCCAGTTCAGTGACTTCAGGGCGCAGCATCCTTGTTGCTCTGTTGCTTGGCTGCGTTCTGCATGAAACGGCCCATATCCTGCTCAAAGGTTTTCACGTCCTGTGGACGGGTCGGAACCGTCGGCGGGGCCGGACCACTGGCCGCTGAATGAGGAGCCGCCGGTTCTGGCGGTTTACGACTCAGCAGTTGTGCGATGGCAATACCTGTAATTGCCACTACGACCAACAGCAGCACGATACGCATGGCATTCTCCTCTACAGTCGAACGCGCTCATCGCGGAAAGCGAACCCGCGCAGAGGTAAATCCAGATCGCGGGTCAGCGCAATCGCCTGGAACCGGTCGCCCATTTCGCCGGGCAAAGTCAGCAGCTTGACCTGCCGGGCCAGTTCCAGATACGGCTGAGTCGCGGCGGCATCCGCCTCACTGAGCAATTCCATCAGCCCGCAGCCAAACAAAAAATAGTTCTGGCGGGTATAACCGGCGACTTCCAGCCCGGCAGCCACGGCGGCATCCGCCACCGCGCTGAAATCCACGTTGGCGGTGATGTCCTGCACCCCGGGCAAAATCAGCGGGTTATCATGGGCGCGATGATGGTAATGACAAAGCAGGGTGCCGCTGGCGCGTTCGGGATGGTAATACTCGCGGCGCGGATAGCCGTAGTCCACCAACAACAGCACTCCCGCCGCCAGCGGTTCTGCGACCGAGCGCAGCCAGGCTTCCAGGCGCGGAACGTATTCCGAGGTATAGCCTTCCGGCAGCCGCCAGCCCAGTTTCGCCTCGATTCCTTCAACCATCGCGGTTACGTCCGGGTCTTCCGCGCCCTCGGCCCAATCCAGCCCAGTTTCATCACGCCAGATCACATTCATGCGGCGAGGCCCTTGCGCGGTGAGGGTGAAACGCTCCACCGGCAGCGCGTCCAGCACTTCATTACCCAGAATCAGGCCGCGCCGACTGCCCGGTTCCGGCAGGCGATCCAGCCAGATCACCCGTTCCCGCAGATCGGGAAGATGATCAGCCAGGGTCTGGCGCTGGCGTTCGCGCAATTCCCCGCTCAGCTCCAGAATTTCGTAGCGTTCCGGCAACGCATCCAGGGTGCGCAGCTCCAGCAGCAGATCAGCGGCCATGACGCCAGTCCCGGCCCCCAGTTCCAGAATCGTGCCGCCGCCCAGACGATCCAGCACGTCCCGGCACTGATGGGCCAGACAGCGCGAGAACAGCGGCGACAATTCCGGCGCCGTGACAAAATCACCGCCCGCGCCGAATTTGCGAGCGGCCCGCACAGTAATAACCCCATTGGGGTGCGTACAGCGCCAAATCCATGAAACGGGCAAACGGGATCGCGCCGCCCGCGGCAATGATTTCGGCGCGGATGCAGTTAAGCAGGCCCGCACTGTGAGCAGCGGCAGCCGGATCAGGCGCAGGCAGAATTTTCAGCAAATTAGCGGCGGTGGACATGGCGATGGCGCTTTCCTTGGATGGATAGTGGTTGCTGCAAACCGGTGTTGGAAACAGGCTAGAATCACCGGCATTCAATCTTGTTACCCTCTTATTGCCCTGCTGTGGGCGTCCCTGGCCAATGAAAACACTGTTCTCCATCTGCTCGCTGGTCGTGGCTGTTGGCATCGCTGCGATTCCTGTTCCGGCTGAAACTCAAGTCGCTCCTTCACCCCAAACGCCTACTTATGTCAGCGATACGCTGGAAGTGCCGCTGCGTGCTGGCGCGTCAGAACGCTATAAGGTGATTGGCGCAGTTCGCGGTGGTTCGTCGGTGACGATGCTGAAGGTGGATGTCACCAAAGGTTATACCCAGATTCGCACTGCGTCCGGCCTCAAGGGCTGGCTGCCCAGCGCCCTGCTCATGCAGACGCCCAGCCATCAGGAGCAACTGGCCGCAGTCCGTCAGGAGCTGGAACAGTTGAAAGCGCGGCATGGCGATCTGCAACAGCACATGGATACCGTGCTGAACCGGCCTGATGCCGAAACTATGAGTTATCCGCAGCTTTATGAGGAAGCGCAGCGCCTGCGCCAGCAATTGGCGGAATATCGAAGAGTAGCCACAGATACGGTAGCGATTGCCGAACGCAACCAGATTTTGCAGGAGCAGAGCGTAACCCTGGAACGGGAGCTGCAAATTGTGCAGCAGGAAAATCAGGCGCTGCGCAATGAAAACGACAATATGCGGTTCCTGATGGGCACGATCATCTTATGGGTGTGTCTGCTGGCGGCGGTCATCCTGCCACGATTGCGCGAACAGAAACGGGCGCAATGGAACCGGTTGTGAACGGTTTTCGCCACTGCGCCTGCGCGGTCCGCTGCGCTCGAATTAACCCGCCTCGAAGCGCCGGAACACCAGCGTGGCGTTGGTGCCGCCAAAGCCGAAGCTGTTGGACATAACGACCTTAAGGTCGGCGTTGTCCACCGGTTCGCGGGCAATCGGCAAACCTTCCGCCGCCGGATCAAGGGTTTCAATGTTGGCTGAAGCGGTAATGAAGCGATTATCCATCATCAGCAACGAGTAAATCGCCTCATGTACGCTGGCCGCGCCCAGCGCATGGCCGGTCAGCGACTTGGTAGAGCTGATCGGCGGGATCTGATCGCCAAACACGGCGCGTATCGCTTCCAGCTCGCGAATATCGCCTGCCGGGGTGCTGGTGCCGTGGGTGTTGATGTAATCCACCGGTTCGTTGACTCCTTCCAGCGCCTGTTTCATGCAGCGCAACGCACCTTCCCCGGAAGGCTGCACCATGTCGTAGCCATCCGAAGTCGCGCCGTAACCGGCCAGTTCGGCGTAAATCCGCGCCCCGCGTCGCCGGGCGTGTTCCAGTTCTTCCAGCACCACCACGCCGCCGCC
>JAAUTD010000142.1 GCA_012031845.1 Synechococcaceae cyanobacterium SM1_2_3 | reverse complement strand
CGACCCCAAGCCGCGATTGCGCTGCCCCGGAGTTCACCCGCCATAACCGTACGCTTCGATCCCCCACTGCCGCTGGCCAATAGTCGGTTATCGGCGCTGAACGCCACCGGATGACTGGCTTTGGATAATCCCGACAATAAAACTGTACTCTCGTGTTTCCAGCCCAGCGCCGAAGTAATCGGTCGTTGCCAGCCCTCCGCGCTCATACGCCAGCGCAAAGGCTGCATCATGAATTGGCGTAACGCAGGTGCGTCAGCATAACGCGGCGCGGCAGCGCGAGTTTGCCATTGCCGCAATACCGGACAGGCGGCGCTATTCACGGCCGTCTGTTGCCAGAGCGCAAAGTATTGACGCAAGGCGTCTACCAAAGGCTGAGCGCCGTCGCGTAAACCATTCAGCGCCTGCTCTACAATCGGCAGACTGCCATAGCTGCCATCACGAACTCGCTGGTCAAATTGATTCAGAGCAATATGAAAGTCTGGGCTGCGATGCAAAATGGCGAATTCCTTTAACAAGGCTTCCAGGCGTGGCGTAATATGTTGTTCGATGGCAATGGATAATGGCAGCCATTGCAACACTGCTCGTAAAACCAGCGCACTACCGCTATGCGGCGATGATTTTAATAAGCGATCAAGCCATGCCGGGCGATCATTGACCGATTTTGACCGGGTTGCTATTTCAGATTGAAGCTGATTTTGAAAAGATGATGATAGCGTCGCCAGCAATAAATCCGGCAGCGCCAATGCACAATCAGGACGTAGTTTGGCCGGTACGCCATAAGCGAGAACGGTTTGCCAGGTCTTTTCATATTCTGCTATCGTCGCTTGCGAGGCGGTTTGCAACTTCTGGCATTGGGAATTACCAGCGGCGGCGTAAATACCTAAAATATCTAACGAGCCATGCAACAATTCCAGCAATAAAGACTGACTTTGAATATCGCCATTAATTGCCGCCTGTGCGACCGCTATCAGGCTATCGTTATCCAGGCTCCATTCTTTCCAGACCGGCGCTATCTGCGGCGCTATTTGTGCGATCAGCCGCAATAGTCGTTCATCAGCATTCATATCCGGGTCATCCAGTATCTGCAACGCCAGCCGCGCCGCCTCATCCTTCTGATCGCCCAAGGTATAACGCAACCAGTCGCTCATAGCGCCCTGCGCCAATTCCTTGCGGGCGATTTGCCAATGCCGCGCCATTTGCAGCGCCAATTGCGGCGCGGTCTGACACTCCACTCCGCCCAGGCGATAAAACGGCCGGGGTCGGAAGGTCACCGCTTCCGGCGCGACGATCTCCAGCGGCGCCCGCAAATCGGCGTCTCCCGCCAGCCAGCGTTGCACTTCGGCCAGTCCCCAGCGCCGCTTGGGATCACGCAGCAATAGGCCCCGGCACAGCGTCAGCCACGGTTCTTCCACGCCGGTCGTTGGCACGGCTCGCGCCGTCAATTGATACAAAATCACCATTCCTGACCATCCGGCAAAGGGATGTTTTCCGGTCAACGCTTCCAACAGGATCATCCCCATTGCCCAATAATCCGCCGCCATACCCATCATGCCGCTGGCGACTTCGGGGGCCTGGTATTGCGCGGCAGAGTCGGCGGCGGAAGCGCGCATTCCCGTCACTGGAGCGATGCCAAAATCGCTCAGTGCGATTTGCAGCGGTTGCCATTGCCGAATCAGCACGTTTTCCGGCTTCAGATCGCGGTGCAGAATGTCGCGCTGATGCAAATAGGCCAAGGCGGCGCTTAATTGCTCCGCCAGCATCCGGGCCGATTCGGGTGACAGCGCCCCCTGGGCCAACCGCTGCCGCAGCGAACCTTCCGCCAGATATTCCAGCAACTCATAGTCGCAGCCCGCGCTTTGCCCCTGTTCCAGCATTTGTAGCAGAAAGGGTGGAGCTTCCAGACTGATTGGCTGCAAGGCTTCAGCCTTGGCGGGAAGGCCATAGCGATAAATTCGGGCGACATACCGCTGTCCGTCCGCCGCCTCCACCAACAGTAAATCGGCTTTTTCGCCCGCAGCCGGTAAAGACTCCACTGCGCGGTAACGTCCAGCCAGCGTCGGCGGTAAAACCAGCGCCGGATACGCTGGAGAAGGGCTGGAATAAGAAGATTGCGTCATCAGACCGGCTCCAAAATCAGAATTATTCTTATCAGCGTGGGCTGGTTATATCGGCGTCTCAGCGGTTGGGCTGAATGCCGATTCATTTACGCAGTGTTGCAGCGGGCAATGAAATCAGCGAGATGCTAATGAGTTCTGGCGGTTGGCGCGGGCAAATCAGCCACGGCGGCGGCGCGTAAACTTCGCCCCATTTCCGAATAAAGTATCTGACCGGGATGGAATACTTGCCGTGCAGCGCCTTGTTCAGCGCAACGCTGGGTTAATTGCCTGGCGATGACCGAAACGCCTTGAGGTTGCAGCGGATAATGATGCTCCAGCCGCAATAGTTGTCCGGCAGTGTCCAAAGTAGTCACGGTATAAGCCAGCGTGCCAAGTTCCGCGTCAGCCTGATGGGTGATCAGCATTTGCTGTTCCGGCTGCTCATGGTCGTTATGGAATATCCGCTCGACCAGATAATCGCCGGACAGGCAGGGAATCTCCCGAAACGCGGCTAATAAAGCCGCATCATTAGCGTCAAAGAGCGTTTGCTCCAGACCCGGATTGGCTAATACCCGCCGCACATGCAGGCCATAAGCCTCCAGCCCCAGCGCGTATTGGCGCTGCGCCCGCACCCAGTCCAGATAGCCTTTACCGAGTTCATTAGCCGAAATTTTCCGCCCGGGCCCGAATTGCGCCCAGTCATCAAAGGTATAAAACGGAGTGTGGGCGTGATCCTCCGCGACCAGAAAGCAATTGCCGGTATCCAGCATTGCGCGGCGCATTCCAGATCGTTCAAACCAGGCGTGTTCCAGCAATTCCCACAGCGGTAGAAATCCGTTGCTTTCCAATTGCACCCGCAGCAGGGCGCACAAATCACTGACCGTGGCAAACGACAGATTCAGCACCGCCAATCCGAATGCCCGCTGCACCGCTTCGCTGGTCGCCGCCGACACGGAGCCGTTTTGTAAAAGAGTGTCTTCCATTACTCGCGCCATCGCGGCAATGTCATCAACTGCGCCGACAAAACAAAAGGGTAATAACAGCAATGGCCCTGATCCGGGCCGACACAAGGGGTTAATCGCGGCAACCGGGAAACCGCCGTGATCAGTGCCCAATGCGATTAAGCGCGGAGTGAAGGGTTTGCCACGGTTGCTGCCCCGGTAAAGATCAGCCAATGCGCTCATCATTGGCAATCCAGGCTGGAGAATTTCGGTTTGATCATACAGCGCCCCCGGCAGAATCAGGCCCAGATGGGCAATCCCGCCCAGAATGAGATCGAGGTCCTTGGCCAGATGCCCCGCTAACGCTGTGGCGGCAGGGACGGTCAATGGTTCCGGCGGCGCAACGGTCGGATCAGCGTGTTGCGGATCCAGTTCAATAGCCAGCAAACCGGCATAATGCAGAAGTTTCGAGTCAACAGTATCAATGTTAGTCAAAGCGGAGTACTCAAGGAGGCGAAAATGCGCTTGTCATTATAAGTAAAACTCTTGAGAGACTGGCCGCTGCGATGCCTTTATGACCGGATCGTTTCACTTTGGAATTTTTTTGCTGCACTGCATACTTAAACAGTGTGCTACCGCTGTTTTTGCGCCTAAACTTGGCAGCGAGAGCCTACTAAATTCAGGGTTTTCACGATTCACCAACACCATGATCCGCGAATGAGGCAAATCCATGTCCGAACCGATCCAGACCCCAGCCGAGCAATTACAACAGGCCAACCTGGCGCTGGCCGCCGTCCAAAAAGCCCTCGATTATTCCCTGGCGGACCTCAAGGAACGGACGCAAAAAGCCGATGGCCGGGTCTCCGCCGCTCTGCTTGATCAGCATCAACTGGTCAGTTATGACCTGTCGCTGTCCTGTGCTGAGGCCACCGGCGCTCGCTTCATGCTCGAATACGCCCAGCGGGCGCGGGCCGCGAGCGATGTTCCGGCCAATGAATTGACTTTGGAGGAGCGGTTTGCGCTGCTGTTCAGCGCCGAAGCGGTGCAGAACATCCGCAACCGACTGATCTCCCGTCCCGCTGATTTCGGCCTCAACGACGCCTGGCTGAGCGGCACGGTGGATCATCCCGCAGCGCGGCAGTTCTGTCTGGCGCAATTGCCCGCAGCCCGCGTTGCTGAACTGGGGCAACTGGCCCGCGCTCAGGATGGCGTGACCGGCGCTTATCTGCTGGACGATCACCACGAGATGATGCGCGACACCTTCCGCCGGGTTGCCGAAGAAGTCGTCATGCCGTTGGCCGAGGAAATTCATCGCCACGATCTCGACATTCCCGACGCCATCATCGATCAGGTCAAGGAAATGGGCTGCTTCGGTATTTCAATTCCCGAACGCTTCGGCGGCATCCAGAGCGATGACGGCGAAGACAACATGGGCATGATCGTGGTGACTGAAGAGCTGACCCGTGGATCATTGGGCGCTGCCGGCAGTTTGATTACTCGCCCGGAAATTCTGGCCCGCGCCCTGCTCAAGGGCGGCACCGAGGCGCAGAAATCAAAATGGCTGCCACAACTGGCCTCTGGCGACCTGTTGTGCGCGGTGGCGGTGACCGAGCCAAATTACGGTTCCGATGTCGCCAACATGCGGCTGAAGGCCACCAAGACCGAGGGCGGCTGGCTGCTTAACGGCGCCAAAACCTGGTGTACTTTCGGCGGGCGGGCGGGCGTGTTGCTGATTCTGGCTCGCACCAATCCTGATTTATCACTCGGTCATCGTGGTTTATCCATGTTTCTGCTGGAGAAGCCGAGTTATCCCGGTCACGCCTTTGAGTTCAGACAGGAAAGCGGCGGGGTATTGAGCGCCAAGGCGATTGCCACGATTGGCTATCGCGGAATGCACTCGTTTGATTTGTTCTTCGATAACGTGTTTGTGCCCGATGACAATATGCTGGGCGGGCCGGATGGTGAAGGCAAGGGCTTTTATTTCACGATGGCGGGATTCTCCGGCGGACGCATTCAGACTGCGGCCCGCGCCGTAGGTTTAATGCAGATCGCTTATGAACGCGCTCTGCGTTATGCCCAGGAGCGGATGGTGTTTGGCTATCCGATTGCCGATTACCAACTCACCCAAGTTAAATTGGCGCGAATGGCGACTTATCTCGCGGTCAGTCGCCAGTTTACTTACACAGTGGGCCGCCTGATGGATCAGGGCGAGGGCGATATGGAAGCCAGCATGGTCAAGCTGTTCACCTGCAAAACTGCCGAATGGGTCACTCGCGAGGCATTGCAGATTCACGGCGGCATGGGTTACGCCGAGGAAATGCCGGTCAGCCGCTATTTCATTGATGCACGGGTGCTGTCCATTTTCGAGGGCGCAGAAGAAACGCTGGCGTTGAAAGTGATTACCCGCTCGCTGGTGGACAACGCCAAGCCCAAAGCCGAAGTGGGAGGCTAAGCGATGAGCTTTTCGATGCGATTGAGCGAGCAGCAGGAAGTTGCCGGTTCGGTAGCAGTGAATCTCGAATGGGCGCGGCGGCCGCAATACGGGCGTTATCTGGATGAATTTGTGCCCGGACAGGTGTTTGTCCATCCACGCGGTTTCACGTTTGACCGGGCGGCGATGCTGGATTTCGCCCGCGTATTTATGCAGTGCAATCCGCTGTATCTGAATCTGGAATACGCCAAGGCGCATGGCTTTCCCGATCTTCCCGCCAGTCCGCAGATGGTTTTTAATGTCGTGCTGTCGCTTGGCGTTCATAACGATTCCGAGAAGGCGATTGCCAATCTGGGCTATTACAACGTGCAGTTTCTGCGTCCGGTTTATTCTGGCGACACTCTGCGCGGTTATACCCAGGTCGTAGACCGCAAGGCGCGTGGTCAGGATAAGCCTGGCATCGTGCTGATTCGCACCTTGGGCGTGAATCAGCATAACCAGGTAGTGTTGCAATACGAGCGCAAGATTATGGTGGACTGGCGCGGCGACCGTTTGCCAACCACGCCTGCGCCAACTGCGCCGGTGGAGTTTCCCTGGGTCGAACATCCGGTCGTCGATTTGCCGATCAATCCCGGTAATTACCCGCCGCAATTAACCGGCCCTAATACCTATTTTGAAGATTTCGCGCTGGGTGATCTGATTGTTCACGCTAATGGCCGCACCATTACCGATGAACACATGGCGTTGACTTATCTGGTCGGCAACACTCATCCGCTGCATTTTGATCGGGTCTATAGCACGGGTCTGTCCGGCAAGATGAGTGGTGAACCGATTGTTTACGGCGGCCTGGTATTCGCCTGGCTGGAAGGCTTGGCGAGTCGCGACGTCAGCGAAAACGCACTGTGGGAATTGGGCTTTACCGAAGGCTATCACACCCAGCCAGCAGTGTCGGGCGACACGGTGGCGGCGATATCGCGAGTGGTGGCGACGGAAACGCTGCCTAATTCTGACTCTGCCGGTATTGTGACCTTTCATTTCATTGGCGTGAAAAACATCAGCGCCGCCGCTGCGCTGGAAACCTATGGCGCAGACCTGTTTATCAAGGAGAACGATAAGCAAAAACTGAACAAGGAGAAGATCAGCAGCAAGATCTTCGAGATTGAACGGCGGCTGCTGATTAAGCGGCGTCCGGCGTGAAGTGAGAAAGCCCCTCTCCAAGGAGGGAGAGGGTGTGAGGTTATCCGTATGGTGTTTGAATGGGATGTAAGCAAAGCGGCGGTAAATTTGGTAAAGCATGGTGTTTCATTTGATGAGGCTAAAACGGTTTTTGAGGATCCGCTGTATGTTGATTTTTATGATCCTGATCATTCTGACAATGAACATCGCTACATCATCATTGGAATGTCCCATCGAGGGCGATTATTGCTGACAGCCTATACCGAGCGTGGTGATATAACTCGTTTAATTAGCGCAAGAGAAGCAACACGAATGGAGCGCAAGACTTATGAACAAGGTTGAGTCAGAGACAGAAGATGATCTGCGGCCAGAATACAATCTAAACAGCCTGCGAGTGAGAAAAATTGGGCCAGAACGTAAGGGTTTTGGTGAATCAATAATTCATTTAGAACCGGATGTTGCGGAAATTTTTCCAGATTCCAGATCAGTTAATGAAGCATTACGGTTTCTTATTAAAATAACGAAAGAAAATAAATCGATCTTGCAAGTAGATGGACAATAGGTTCGGTAAGAGCTACAGGGCATTTGAGATCGAGCGGCGGCTGCTGATTAAGCGGCGTCCGGCGTTAGGTAAGAAAGCCCCTCTCCTAGAAAGGAGAGAGTAATCTACTTATTTATACCGATTTGGAGAATAACGGGTTGAATTTTTATACTGATCTTTATAATCAGATCAAAATATTCATGTCTGGCGATGAGGTTCGAACAGCTATTTCTTTTGCTGCTTTTGCAGTATCTCTTGCGTCTGTTTATTTTTCGCGGCGTTCATGGTTTCAATCTAATAGACCAATTGTTGTTGCGTTCGTTGCAGAGCATAATACTGGCAACACTGCAAGTACATTCAAACTTGTTGTTTCTAATACTGGAAATAGGCCGGCAACTAACATTCGTCTTCGTGCATCATCTGAAGATATATCTGTTTTAGTTAAGCCAAATACTCCTCCGAAACGGAAAAATGCTATCAGTTCTTGCTTCTTAGATTCTGCAACAATTCCTGTTTTGCGCAATGGCGAAGAACTTTCTACTGCTTTTGGCGCAGTCACTCCAAATGATTCTGATGGTGAGTGGCTTAATTACGGTGTAAAAATAAAAATTAAAATAGAATATTCTGATCTTGATGGTCGCAATTATAAATCAATCCTCCCTCTTAGGATTTATGTACGAGAGGGTTTCGGAGGTAGTATTTGGTCAGGCTAAAGATAGCCCGGATAAAGCGGGGCAGAACCTAGGACTCATTTCTCTTGAATTGTGAAAGCAGAGCTTTTGAGTATGAGCATTAAAAATTAGAGCTTGCCGTTTCCAAGCTGTCTTCCGAAGAACTGACGGGCTTTGCTTAATAGCTTGAGGAATTTATGGCTGATCAGTGGGATCGCCAAATCGAAGCCGACATTTTTTGGCAGGGCGATTAAATGCTGCTGGAAAACGAGGCTTGTAAAGCTGTTTAACGACTCTATTCAGGGTTCCCTATGGAAAAAGTGCTTAAAATAGTGCCATTACATCAACAGCCGAGCGATTATGGGTACTGGATATCAAGACCAGTGAGCGAGCGCATTGATGCTATAGAAATTCTCCGTAATCAATACATAAGTTTCAAGAAAGATGTTAAGCCAGGACTTCAAAGAGTTTGTCGAATTGTTAAACCGGCATGAAGCCGAATATCTCATTGTCGGCGGCTACGCGGTGGGAATACACGGCTATCCAAGATACACCGGAGATTTGGATGTCTGGATCAATCCGACGATGGAAAACGCCCAGAAAATGATCAAGGTTCTCAACGATTTTGGATTTTCCTCCTTTGGTCTTGCCGAAGCGGATTTCATAAAGCCAGGCAATGTAATACAAATGGGTTATCCGCCTTTTCGTATCGATGTTTTAACAAAAATTGATGGAGTCGAATTTGACGACTGTTATCCGTACAGAATAAGCATCCGCCATGATCAGATTCTTTTGAATGTCATAGGAATTAACGAACTGAAAAAGAACAAGAAAGTTGCAGGGAGACCCAAAGATCTTGATGATTTGATAAATCTGGATGGGATATAGATTAGGCGCTATTGTAAAATACAAACTAAAGTCTATGGGATATATGGCAATATTATAGCAATCTTAATTTGTATTATTGACTGCATAACAGGTTGGGAGTCTGTTCTACAACTCGTTTAAGATTTCTATATGATTTCTGCATCTATTTAAATCCTTGGCAACTTGCAGTACGCATTTTTTATCAGGAGTTCCAAGCACTCGGTCAAGAGTGAATAAGCAGTGATAAGCATCCAGCCTGTCACTTGTCTTCAACGTTGTACGAATCACCAGGCCTGAATCAGGATAAGGGGAACACGATGAAAATCTATGTAGGTAACATATCGCGGGAAGTTACCGACGATGATTTGCGAGAAGCTTTCGCGGCATTTGGCCAGGTTGAATCGGCAACGGTGCTTAAAGACAAATTCTCTGGCGAATCGAGAGGCTTTGGCTTTGTCGAGATGCTGGCTGGAACCGAAGCCCAATCGGCGATTGACGGGATGAACGGCAAGGATATGAAGGGCCGAACGCTCAATGTCAACGAGGCTCGTCCGCGCGAAGACAATCGCGGTGGTGGTGGCTTTGGCGGTGGCGGCGGTTTTGGCGGCGGTCGGCCATCGGGCGGCGGTGGAGCCAGAAGACCATCGGG
>JAAUTD010000141.1 GCA_012031845.1 Synechococcaceae cyanobacterium SM1_2_3 | reverse complement strand
ACTGGCCGCCGCCGCGCCCCCCAGGTTCCAGGTTTGGCCTCGAATACACCGGCCAGCGCCGCGCCACAGCGGTTGCAGCACCCCTCAGCCGTCAGATTCCAGACTCCAAGCGCATACCAGTCCCGGCCAATCAAGGTCTGGCCGCACTCATGGCAATAGGTGCTGCCGCCTTTTTCATCATGGACATTGCCAGTGTAGGCATAGCGAATGCCGTTTTTTATTGCGATCCGCCGCGCCCGAATCAGGGTTGAAGGCGGAGTCGGGGAATGATTCAGCATCTTCCAGTCCGGGTGAAATGCAGTGAAATGAATCGGCACATCCGGCCCCAGGTTTTCCACCACCCATTGAGTCAGCGCCTCCAGTTCCGCATCGGAATCGTTCTCGCCGGGAATCAGCAGCGTGGTGATTTCAAACCAGACCTGAGTTTCGCGCTTGAGATAGATCAGCGTATCCAGCACCGGTTGCAAATGGCCGCCGCAAATTTTCCAGTAAAACTCTTCGTCGAAGGATTTAAGGTCTACATTCGCGGCGTCCATGTAGTTGAAAAACTCGCGGCGCGGTTCATCGCAAATATAGCCCGCAGTGACCGCTACTGATTTAATGCCATATTCCCGGCAGGCTATAGCGACATCTATGGCGTATTCCATAAAAATCACTGGATCGTTATAGGTATAGGCCATGCTGCGACAGCCCAGATCATAAGCCACCTTAGCCAGCTTCAGCGGCGAAGCTTCATCCGCCAGAGTATCCATTTCACGGGATTTGCTCATGTCCCAGTTCTGACAGAATTTACAGGCCAGATTGCAACCGGCTGTGCCGAACGACAGGACTGGAGTGCCGGGCAGGAAATGATTGAGCGGTTTCTTTTCAATCGGGTCAATACAAAAACCGCTGGAGCGGCCATAACTGGTCAGCATAATTTGATCATGATGCCGACCGCGCACGAAACAAAGACCCTGTTGACCGTCATGCAGTTTGCAAAAGCGGGGGCAGACATCGCACTGCACCCGACCATCGTCGAGAACATGCCAGTATTTCGTAGGAAAGAAACTGGTGGTATTCATAATGGCCTCCTGTGGCAAAGGCTCTCTGGTTATTCTGGATGGAACCGGCGGCATCGCCAATTACCCTCTATTTTATAGCTATTTGACTGCCATCGAAGAATGATGCGCTCTATAATCTTATTTGCCCATGTCGGCAAATTTATCGGGAGGGCGTTATGCAAACGGTGCGCACACCCGCTGTGGCGGGGTTATTTTATCCAGCCAATGCCACTGAACTGCACCGCCAGGTGCGGGGATTCCTCAATCAGGCCGAAGCGTCGGCTGAGCCGCCGCCCAAGGCGATCATTGTTCCTCATGCTGGTTATGTCTATTCCGGGCCGATAGCCGCTTCCGCCTATGCGCGCTTGAAGTCGGCCCAGTCCATGATCAACCGGGTGGTGCTGCTCGGTCCCAGCCATCGAGTGGGTTTCCGGGGGATTGCGGTCAGCAGCATGAGCGCCTTTGCCACCCCGCTGGGTCTGGTCGGTATCGATCATGCCGCCGTCGAACAGGCGCAAAAACTGCCCGAAGTTGGGGTTCTGGAACAGGCGCACGCCCAGGAACACAGCCTTGAGGTGCATTTGCCGTTCCTGCAGGAGGTGCTGGGTGAGTTCAAGCTGGCGCCGCTGGTGGTGGGCGATGCCCGGCCTGCCGAGGTCGGCGCGGTGCTGGAGGCGCTGTGGGGCGGCTCGGAAACCCTGATCGTCATCAGCTCTGACCTAAGCCACTATCGCGACTATCAGTCTGCTCGCGCTCTGGATCAGGCCACATCTCAGGCAATTGAAGAATTACGCTTTGAGGACATTGGCTATGAACAAGCCTGTGGCCGCAATCCGGTCAATGGTCTGTTGTGGGTGGCGCGGCGCAAGGGTCTGCACGGCGAAACCATTGATCTGCGCAACTCCGGCGATACCGCCGGACCGCGAGATCAGGTCGTGGGATATGGCGCCTATGTCTTCCACTGAACCATTGTCCGGCGCTGACCAGACTGCGCTGCTGCAAGTGGCCGCCGCTTCAATTCAGCATGGTCTGCGCCACGGTCAGCCGCTGGCGGTCAATCTGAACGATTACGCCGAATCCCTGCGCCCGTGGCGGGCCACTTTCGTAACGCTGGAAATCGGCGGCCAGTTGCGCGGCTGCATCGGCGCTCTGATCGCCTATCAACCCCTGGTGCAGGATGTCGTGGCGCATGGCTACGCGGCGGCTTTTGAAGATCCGCGCTTTCCCGCGCTGCGGGCGGATGAATTTCCCCATCTGGACCTGCATATCTCGGTGCTGTCGCCGCCGGAACTGCTGCAATTTGCATCGGAGGAGGAGCTGCTGGCGCAATTGCGGCCAGGGGTGGACGGGCTGATATTGCAGGTTGATCGCCATCGCGCCACATTTTTACCCGCCGTCTGGGAAAAACTGCCCCGATCCCGCGATGTTCCTGAGCCAGCTCAAGCTGAAAGCCGGGCTACCGCTCAACTTCTGGTCGCCGCAAGTGCGGGCGGAACGCTATATCACCGAATCGTTCGGCGCAGCCGCCGCAGATCTGTAGGCGTATCCACATCCCATCCGGTCGGCAGTTCCGCCCACGTCAAGCCCGCCCGCCTGAGTCGCTGGCGGGTTGCGGCCAATACTGCCGGCGTACTCCAGGCGATGCCCTGAAACAGGCCCGGACAGCGTTGACGCAGCCCGATTAGCACATACCCACCATCCGCCGCCGGTCCAAGCACAGCATCCTGACCCGCGATCAGCCACTCGAATGCAATGCGCAATTCAACCGCGCTCAGCGATGCGCAATCCCCGCCAATCAATACCGCATCCTTGCCATCGGCCAGCGTTCGGTTCAGCGCATGGTTCATCCGCCGCCCCAAATCGCCAGCGCATTGGCGACGCAGCCGCACTTGGTAATCCCGCCGACAGGCGACGAAAAAGCCATGTCGGGCATCCGGCGCGCACCACAGTTCAACCGGACACAGCCGGGCGGCGTCAGCAATGATCAGTGTCCGCCGCAACAGTTTTGTATAGAGCTGCGCCGCTCCGCGTGTGCCTAATTGTCCAGACAAGCGGGTTTTGACCCGGCCCGGAACCGGAGCCTTGGCGAAAATCAGCAGCCGGGCATGGGGAAATAGATAAGTTGAGTTCATTGCCGGTAGTAAATCCGGGCTAGTTGATCGGGATCAGCGCCGAAAAATAGGCCAGCCGCAGCCGCCACATCAGCAAGATGGTGCGTAGAACGCCATCGCGTTCCCAGCGCCGACTGGAGGTTTGCAATCGCTGGCGCAGACAAACCGGCCAACTGTGGCGCTTGAGCAAACGGCTAATCGCAATATCTTCCATCAAGGCAATCGCGGGATAGCTACCGATGCGCTCGAATAACTCCCGGCGCACAAAAATCCCCTGATCGCCGGTCGCAATGCCTGTCAGCCGGGAACGCAGATTCATCAGCGTTTCGACCACTCGCAACAGCGGATGCCGCCCTGACAACCGCACATCAAAACGTCCCCAATATTGGTTTGGATCGCTCAAAGCAGCGCGAATCAAAGTAACCGCATCTGCGGGCGGCGCACTGTCCACATGCAGGAACCAGAGAATATCGGCTTTAGTCAGTGCCGCGCCGACATTCATCTGCGCCGCCCGGCCTTTGGGACTGACGATAACCTGATCGGCCAGCGGTTCAGCGTGTGCTACGGTCTGATCCTGACTGCCGCCGTCCACTACGATCAGTTGACACGCCTGCTGGCGCAACGGTTGCAGGAGGTTCAAGCCAGCAACAACATCCGCTTCCTCGTTCAGAACAGGCAGGATAATGGCGATGGAGAGCATGATTTTTCCGGCTTCAGGGTCTAGGCAATGGCGATTGAAGATTGTATGCTTCACGCCCTCATGCAGTTTTGGGGCGGTAGCTCAGTTGGGAGAGCGTCGCGTTCGCAATGCGAAGGTCGAGGGTTCGATCCCCTTCCGCTCCACCAATCCAGTCAATCAACAAGCAGCGGCCTTGCGCCGCTGTTCTGTTTTCAGCAACACCAGAGCTTTCGCTTCATTTGCAGGACTTTCTGCTCCATCCATTCGCCCTGAGCCTGTCGAAGAGCGAATGGATGGAGCGAAAAGTCCTGCACAACTTCTTAGGACTTTATAGCCAAGCACGGACTTCCAGTCGGTGTTGCAACGGGCAGGGTGCCCATTCTACGCCTCGGATGAGGGCCAACCGCCGCCCGTCCTCCTACATATTCGGATAATTCGGCCCGCCGCCGCCTTCTGGCGTCACCCAGTTAATATTCTGAGTCGGGTCTTTAATGTCGCAGGTTTTACAGTGAACGCAGTTTTGCGCGTTGATTTGCAGGCGCGGGGTATTTTCACTGTCGCGCACGATTTCATACACACCCGCGGGGCAATAACGCTGCTCCGGCGCATCGTACAGCGCCAGATTGACCCGGATCGGCACACTGGCGTCTTTCAGGGTCAGGTGACACGGCTGATGTTCTTCGTGATTGGTGTTGGAGATAAACACCGAGGACAGCCGGTCGAAACTCACCTTGCCGTCAGGCTTGGGATACTCGATCTTGTAGCACTCGCTGGCCTTTTTCAGCATCTCGTGATCGGCGTGCTGGCGCAGCGTCCACGGCGCCTTGCCGCGAAATACATAGGTTTCCAGCGCGGAATAGGCAATGCCCAGCCAGAGGCCCCACCGAAATGAAGGCCGGATATTGCGCACTTCCTTCAGTTCCTGCCACAGCCAGCTTTGCCGCAACTGCTCTGGATAATCCGCCACTTCGTCGCCGCTGCGGCCCGCGCCCACGGCGGCAAACACCGCTTCCGCCGCCACCATCGCCGACTTCATCGCGGTATGGGTGCCCTTGATTTTTGGCACGTTGAGAAAGCCTGCTGTATCGCCGATCAGCAGACCGCCGGGAAAGATCAGCTTGGGAACCGATTGCAAGCCGCCTTCGCTCAATGCTCGCGCCCCATAAGCGATGCGCCGCCCGCCTTCAAAAGTGGGACGAATATCAGGATGCGTCTTGAACCGCTGGAATTCTTCAAACGGGCTGAGGTGCGGATTTTCATAATCCAGTCCAATCACAAAACCAACCGCAACCTGGTTATTTTCCAGATGGTAGATAAAGGAACCGCCATAGGTTTTGGAATCCACCGGCCAGCCGACGGTGTGAACAATTTTGCCGGGTTGATGCTGGGCCGGGTCTACTTCCCACAGTTCCTTGATGCCGATGCCATACGCCTGCGGGTCAACGCCGTCACGCAGCTTGAAGCGGTCGAACAGGGTTTTGGTCAGCGAGCCGCGACAGCCTTCGGCGAAAATGGTGTAGCGGGCGCGCAGCTCCATGCCTGGCGCAAACCGTTCAGTGGGTTCGCCCTGACGGTCGCGGCCCATGTCGCCGGTAGCCACGCCAACCACTGCGCCATCATCGTTGTACAACACCTCGGCGGCGGCGAAACCGGGATAGATTTCCACTCCCAGTTCTTCGGCCTGCGTCGCCAGCCAGCGGCAGAAATTGCCCAGACTGATGATGTAGTTGCCGTCGTTGTGCATCTGCGGCGGGGTCGGCAGCCGGTACGAAGTCTCGCGGGTCAGCAGCAGGAAATAATCCTTCCCCGCCGGGGTGTTGAGCGGCGCGCCGCGTTCTTTCCAGTCTGGCATCAGTTCGTTCAGGGCGCGGGGTTCCAGCACCGCGCCGGACAGAATATGAGCGCCGACTTCGGAGCCTTTTTCGATGACGCAGACGTTGATCTCCTGCTCTTTCTCCGCCGCCAGTTGTTTCAAACGAATGGCGGCGGTCAGGCCGGATGGACCGGCGCCGACAATCACTACGTCGTATTCCATACTTTCGCGTTCCACCGGATACTCCTTCAGCTTGGTTATTGGATTGAAGTGGGCGAAAAGCGCGATTGCGCCTCCCGCTGAAAAATTATTGTCCTAGCTGCTGGGAGCGGGCCAGCCCAAACCGGCCGCCATTCCCGGCGCAACGGCTTTAATTAAAGACAATTCGTAGGGAAAACGCACCCTGGATTTTGACTGCAACAGGACTTTCGCTCCATCCGTTCGCCCTGACGCTTCGGCAAGCTCAGCGGTCGAAGGGCATTCATTGGTAAAAAACGGGGTTCGACAGGCTCACCCCGAACGGTTTTTGAATTCGAAGCGAAAATTCCTGTGCAAATTTCGCCGCTGTTGTAGAGACTCACACTGGGGCGATCTGATCCAGCCAGGCGGCGAGACCTTGCCGCCCTTTGGCTTCAGCGTTGACCGCATGATCGGCGGTTGCAGCTCGTAATGTCGGCACGCACAAGCCGGGGGTGGCGGCGATTTGGCCGGCATGGCCGATAAACCAGCGCTCCAGCCCGCGAGCCGTGGTTTCAATGTGGAATTGCAACGCCAGGGCGTGCGGCCCCCACGAAAACGCCTGATGCGGATAGAGATCGCTGGACGCCAGCAAGGTCGCGCCTTCCGGCAAATCAAAGGTGTCGCCGTGCCAATGCAACACCGGCGTCTGATCAGCGAACGACGCCAGCGCGCTTTGCCGACCCGCTTCAGTCAGCGTCAGCGGTTTCCAGCCGATTTCCCGGTGTTCGCCCGGATAGACCCGCGCCCCCAACGCTTGGGCGATCATCTGGCAGCCGAGACAAATGCCAAGGGTGGGCCGACCCGCTTGTAACCGGGTCTGTAGCAATTCCAATTCAGTGCGGATGAACGGATAAGCAGCGTCCTCGTAAACGCCAATCGGGCCGCCCAGGACGATCAGCAGGTCATCGGCCAGCGGGTTCAGCGCGGTCAAATCGTCGTATCCCGCATCCAGATAGCGGATGGCGTAACCGCGCTCCGCGAGTAATCCTGCAAAACTGTCCAAATCCTCAAAAGCGATGTGACGAATAGCGAGAGCAGTTTTCATCGGTGGCATAAATCCTGTGGGTATTGAAACTAAAATCCTAAGGCGCGATTTAGATCATTGACAGCCCTTTTAAGGCTTCTTAGCACATTAGGCTGGGTATTTTTTTGGCTGGTTTACGAGGTTTCTTGATCTGGGTTTGGCGCGGTTTCTGACTCGTCTGCTTTTCATTTATCGGTTTGGTGACTGACTGGCGCTGGGCTGTTTTCTGCTGCGCGTCAATTTCCTTTTTCAGCGCCAACAATCCCTCATGATCTGGAACAATGACTAATCCCTGCTCGATTTGCCGTAGACTGGCTGCGCTTTCGCCGTTCTTATGATGACGGGACGCACGCATCAGGTATTGATCCGCTTCTTTCTGCTTGCGCATTGTTTCCATTTGTTTAGCTTTTTGATGCTCGGCAATTGCAGCTATCCGTTGCGCTTCTTCCTCCTGTTTCCGCTGCTCATCCTCCTGCGCTTTGATTTGTTTCTGCAACTGGATAAGGTTTTGATGATCAGGAACAACCAACAGTCCTTGTTCAATATGCGCGAGCGTCTGTGGTAACAGCCCGGCCTTAAAGCTGATTTGAGCCTGTGTCCAGCGCTGATCGGCTTTCAGTTGATTTTGCTGTTGCTGCTCCAGTTTAGCCGCCTGGATTTTTAACTGATCAGCCTGGTGGCTCGTTTCAGGTTGCGTTATCGGCAAGGCTGTAATTTTTTTAACATTCTGTGGTTCAGCCAATTTTAGCGCACCTTTGGCCTCAATGTTTTCTGCTGAGTCATGGAAGCGAAAAAAATAGATTGCCGTCATCAGAAATAAAATACTGAATAATCCAGCGCTAATCGATAACCACAACTTGTTTTGCTTAATAAAATCTGGCTTGGCTAGCGAATCCGGCTGATTTTTACGATTGTCGGCGATGATTGCTGATTGATTTTTGCGATCTACGACTGAATTAAGGTGTTGCAAGAATTCGTCAGTGTTTTTATATCGATCCAGACTTTTCTTGGCAATCAATTTGTTCAACACCGGTTGCAGATGGGTATATGGCTCAGGTAGTTCAGGAATCGGTTCGTTGATATGCTTCAGCAACACAGCCAGAGAGTTTTCGGCTTTATACAGGGTGTTTCGGGTGATTATTTCGTAAAAAATAACGCCAAGTCCATACAAATCCGACTGAATGGTAGCCGGTTCGCCCATAGCCTGTTCAGGACTCATGTATCCTGGACTGCCAATCACTAAGCCTGTCATCGTATGTATTGTGCTGGAGTCCTTAACCCGGGCAACTCCAAAATCGGTTAATACCGGAGCGCCATCATCCCGAAACATGATATTGGAAGGTTTTACATCCCGATGAATGACTCCTCTTTGATGCGCATATCCTAGCGCATCAGCGATGGATTGGGTAATTTTAATCACTTCATTGAAAGATAAACCCGACTTTATTTTATCATTGAGCGTACCTCTGGAAAGGTATTCTATGGACAGATAAATCCGGCCATCATCAAAAGTTCCTATATCATAAATAGTAATAATGTTGGGATGAGAGAACTGCGCCAGAATCTGACCTTCTTTTTTAATGCGTTGTAAAAAATCAATCTTATCGTCCGCGTTTTTCGCCAATACCTTAATTGCGACCACACGGTTTAATGATTGCTGTTTGGCGCGGTATACGGTAGCCATTCCACCACGCCCAATAGCGCATTCTATTTCATAGCCTGCAATTTGCGGGAGCTTGAATTGCAGAGAGTTTAATCTACCCTGACTCGCGCCAAGATCAGGCTTGATAGAGTTGCCTTTAAAACTCAATGCGTGATCTCCAAGTCAATAACAGAATGCCCTCGCGCCGGATGTTTTCGATCAAGCGGGGATTGGAGAAAGTTTCCGGGTGTTCCCATTCCTCTTCCCACAGGGGCAAGGGCTGAATGTGGACGCCAGTTTCCAATAGCACATCGTAAGCAATATCCGCCAGTTCCAGCTTGATCGCGAGAAATGGGCGACGTGGCCCTTCCAGCAGCACCGCAATGTCGGCGTCGCTGTCGGAGCGAAAGCTGCCCCGCGCACGGCTGCCAAATAACACCGCCGCCCGCACTGCAAAGTTTCGGGCCACGGATGAAAGGAACAAACGGGCGGCTTGATCGGTATTCGCGTCCAGGGCCAGCCGGGAAATCTCAGGCATTGCTTGCTTCCTCCTCATTCAGCGTTTCTTTGAGATCGCCTAAAGCTGCTGCACCTGCGCCTTGAATACTTCCGCCGCGATAAATCCCACCACCCGCTGCTTACGGCGCTCCTGGCCGTCTAGACCGAAGCCGCCCCCTGTTCACAATGTACGGACTGGATAAGCTCGGATGGCGGCATCGAAAGTTACAAAGGTGAGATCATGGGTCAGGGCTTGGCAAACCAACATTCGGTCAAAAGGATCGCGATGTAGCAGAGGAAGCTGCGCCAGTTTTTTTACACTTTCCTCGTCTAGCGGCAGACTTGCGATGCTGTGGCGGTCCCGCTGTTCCGGCAAATAGGTTTCCGG
>JAAUTD010000140.1 GCA_012031845.1 Synechococcaceae cyanobacterium SM1_2_3 | reverse complement strand
CTTTCGCTCCATCCGTTCGCCCTGAGCCTGTCGAAGGGCATTCATCGGTTAAAAACGGGGTTCGACAGGCTCACCCCGAACGGTTTTTGAACCTGAAGCGAAAGCCCTACATATAAGGTAAGGTATCTTAACAATATATTGTATTAAGGCAATATACTGGTTGAAGTCTTAGCCGTTTTGCGGGCGCGTGCCGGAGATAAATTTCGCCGAGCATTGCCCGGCTGGCTCAATCGGAAAACAGCTTGCTGCGGTTCCACACCCTCTGCTTGACCACAGGCGTAATCGAGCAGAACAAGCGTGAATTGCGTGATGATTGCGTGATGGAGACAAGGAAACCCGATGAATCACTGCCTCACCGCCCTGCACATCGGCAACTTCAAAGCCTTTGCCGACACCCAGCGCATCCCGCTCAAGCCCATCACCCTGATCTTCGGCCCCAACAGCGCGGGTAAGTCCAGCTTCATTCACAGTCTGGCTCTGGCCCACGAGGCGCAGTTTGGCCGCGACAAGCGCAGCCTCGCCCGCCTCGATGTCCATCACACCGATATAGGCGGCGGCAGCATCGATCTCGGCGGTTTTCGCCAGTATGTCCATCGTGGCCAAGCCAACCGCCGGGTGGAATGGGGCGCGGAACTGGCAGTCGCAAATCTTGGCGGGCGTCTCGCGCAACTGCTCGCGCCGGTGAATGCCATCACTGTAATGCTCTCTTTAGGTATCGAACTGGACGATCATGACCGCCCCAAACCCGGCGCCGAGCCGAGGGTCGAGACCATCAACATCCGCGCCGACAATGTCGAACTGCTGTACATGAGCCGGCGGCGTTCCGACGCTCACGGCAGCCTGCTGCCCAGACATTTTTGACCCAGCAGCTTATTTCCAACCCGGACTTCATCGAGATCAGGACTTTCGCTCCATCCGTTCGCCCTGAGCCTGTCGAAGGGCATTCATCGATAAAAACGGGGTTCGACCGGCTCACCCCGAACGGTTTTTTAATCCGAAGCGAAAGTCCTGGAGATGTGCCTGCCGCATCTCAAGGAACCCCTTCTGCAGGAAGCACTGGTGCGTGATTTGCGCGACGGTGGATGGAGCCGTTTCTGCCTGGAGCATTCTGGCAACCTGCATCGCCTGTGCAAGGAAATTCTCAGGAAGCTGCAAACTAACCAGGACTTTCGCTTCGGATTAAAAAACCGTTCGGGGTGAGCCTGTCGAACCCCGTTTTTACCGATGAATGCCCTTCGACAAGCTCAGGGCGAACGGATGGAGCGAAAGTCCTGCTAACAACCGATTGCGTCGTTTTCCGTCGCACCACGAATCCACGCCAACCTCTGCTCAGCACTGGTGTCAGGAAAGTCTATCGGCGCACGGTATTGACGCCCTCACCGGCATCATCGCCGCACATACGACGAAACAGCAGTTTGCTCAAGGCGGGGTCGCATCGATAGAAAAACTCACGGGTACGACGTGGTGGCAGAATCGCAGTCCATCGGTTACGGTAGACCGTAAGACAGACGGCTACCTGAAGGTACTGAACCGGGCGCTGACGCAGGCCAACTCGCTCATATTCATCGACCCTAATCTCGACCCGATCAGGCATAACTACCGTGAGTTCCACCGGCTACTGACCCCACTGGCGTCGCGCGCCGTAAAGACACGGATTGAGATTCATCGCAGTCTTTGCAGGGGCGATGGGCCAGCACGAACATTTCCCACTGAGACAGACTGGAAGGCAAGCTTCGCGGTGTTGGGTAATACCCTACGGTCGCAAGGCATCTCCGCCGAGATATTCTTCTGGGACGACTTCCATGAGCGCTATCTCATCACCGACATCATCGGCATCAGCGTTCCGGCGGGATTTGACGTATCGGGCAAGCAAAACGACTGGTCTACATGGGGGCGACTTGGCCGTGAGGACAAAGACAAAATTCAACGACTCTTCGATCCCGCAGCTCGCCTTGGGAGCCTGAAAGGGCGATTCTCAATTGGCGCATCGGTCTGATCGAGAGACAAGCGTTTTCCCGACCGGCGAATGCTGATGACTACCGAAACAGATTTTTTCTCGACAGAACTTTCGCTTTGGGACGTAGCACGGACTGCCAGTCCGTGTTGCAACGGACAGAATGTCCGTTCTACGCCAGATGTTGTGACCAAAAAGATAGTCCTGGATCAATTCAATCTGCTCGGAATACCGGATTCCGATCACTCGCAATCTGGATCGGAAAAATAGCAACGAACATTGTGCTTCATATCCTTAACCACAAGCGTGTAAACGACCCCTTATGATTTCCATTCGCTCCTGGTTGCCCCAACCTTGGCTCAGCGCCTTCATGCTGAGTTTCTGGCTGATATTGAACAACAGTCTTGCCTTGGGACATATTCTGATCGGTATTGTGCTGGTGCTGCCGATTACTGGACTCACGGCCCGAATCTGGCCAATGCCGGTGTTAATCCGCAGGCCCGGATTATTGCTGCGCTATCTGGGCCGATTGCTGTGGGACATTGTGATCGCTAACCTGCAAGTCGCCCGACTGATTCTGACCAGACCCGCACAAAGTCTCCGTCCCTGCTTTATCCATCTGCCACTGGATTTACAGGATGAATGGGCGATTGCAGTGCTGGCCGCTACTATTACGCTGACGCCGGGTACGGTCGTGATCGAGTTGACGCCGGATCGACGCCATTTACTGATTCACGGTCTGGATGTCGAGAATGAAGCCGCCCTGATTGCAGTCCTGAAAAATCGCTACGAAACCCTGCTAAAGGAGATTTTCGTCCAATGTTGAAGATTGCCCTCGCCCTGGCTTTTGCCCTAATCGGCGCAGCATTGTTATTAACCGGCTGGCGGTTGCTATATGGCCCCACACTAGCAGATCGGGTAGTCGCTCTCGATACGCTTTATGTCAATACCGTCGCAGTGCTGGTGGCGACAGGAATTTACTTTGATAGCATCCTGTATTTTGAAATCGCCCTGTTAATCGCCGTGCTGGGCTTTATCAGCACAGTCGCATTGTGCCGCTTTATTGCCAATGGCCGTTTATTTGAATCTGGGAGTGCGTCAAATGCTGATTGAATTACTGGTTTCGGTGCTGGTGGTCATTGGCGCCGGCTTTGTCCTGATTGGCGCCGTTGGACTGGTGCGGCTGCCGGATTATTTCACTCGCCTGCACGCGCCGACCAAAGCCAGTACTCTCGGCGCTGGCTGTGTGTTATTAGCATCCCTGCTGCATTTCAGCAGCGGCCCAGCGGGGTTGAATCTGCATGAACTGCTGATTCTGATCTTTTTATTCGTCACTGCGCCCATTAGCGCCCAATTGCTGGCTAAGACAACCCCGCTGCCTCATCAGGCCGATGACGTCTGAAACCCCCACTTTTGATCCAGACAAACTTCTATACTTTCACCATCAAAAATCAACGCAACGTGACCCATCAGATCGCGCTTTGCGATCCGCTTAATTCACAGGGAACCTGGCCATGACTGAACTAATCGTCCACGAATCCGAAATTACCCGCGCCAGTCTGCTCAACCGCACCATGCAGAATCTGCGCGAGGCATGGCGCGAAGTCGCTGACTGGCGCGATGGATTCCTCGCCACCGCGCCTGGCCCCAGCCTGCCGGAGAAAGATGCAGAGGCGCTCAAAGCCCAAATGCGCGACTGTTTGGAAGCGCGCGGCGGCGAAGTGTCCGCCCGCGCCCGCGCCGCTAACCTGGGACGAACCTATTTGTCGCTGAACGCTAAAGGTCGCAAACGGTTTTGCAACTGCTGGCCACGGAATTCGATATTGATCGCAAAGCGGTTGATGAAGCGGCGACAAAACTCCAGTTGGCCGACAATGACTCCGCCAGCCGCGCCAAGGCGGAGCGGGCCCTGCGTCAGGCGTTACAGCCTCCGCGTCTGCGCTTGCTGACCCAGTTCAATACCTTGCCTGAAGGGTTTCACTTCCTGGTGGATCTGCGCGCTGAACTGCTGGGTTGGCGCAAGAGCGATCCGGCACTGGCCGCACTGGAGCGGGATTTGCTGTCGCTGCTGGTGTCCTGGTTTGATGTCGGGTTTCTGGAACTGCGGCGGATTACCTGGGATTCGTCGGCTTCGCTGCTGGAAAAATGATCGCCTATGAAGCGGTGCATCCGATCAATGGCTGGGGCGATCTGAAAAACCGGCTCAGTTCCGATCGGCGCTGTTTCGCCTTTTTCCATCCACGCATGGCGAATGAACCGTTGATCATTGTGCAGGTCGCGCTGGTCAATGGCATTGCTGACAATGTGCAAACCTTGCTGGACGAAACCGCGCCGGTCATTGACACGGTCACTGCCGACACCGCCATTTTCTATTCGATCTCCAACGCCCACGAAGGACTGAGTGGCATCAGCTTTGGCAACTTTCTGATCAAGCGGGTGGTGGACGAACTCACCAACGAATTTAAGAACCTTAAAACCTTCGCCACGCTGTCGCCTATTCCCGATTTCTGCAATGGATGGACAGTACGCTGAATAACGCCGAGGCCGAGGCGGAATGGCTGACTGCGACTGAGCGCAAGGCATTGGCGGGCGTTAATGGCCCGGATAATGAAGCCGCCACATTAACGACGCTGCTGCAAATCCCGGATTGGCAGCATAAACCGGAGATCGTCAAGGTATTAAAAAATCCCTTGCAGCGGTTATGCGCCCGCTATCTGGCCAAGGAAAAGCGCGAAGGCGGCACTGCCTACGACCGGGTCGCCAATTTCCACCTTTCCAATGGCGCCCGGATTGAGCGCATTAACTGGCTGGCGGATATTTCGGTCAAGGGCTTGGCGCAATCAGCCGGATTGATGGTGAATTACCTGTATAAGTTGAGCGATATCGAAGCTAATCATGAGGCGTATCGCGGCGAAGGCAAGGTAATGACCTCGGCAGCAATTCGCACGCTGTTGAAAGCCTAGTGGATTACCGCATCAATTCTGACAGGTCGGGGTCTCGAGCTGTAGGGTGGATGAGCGAAGCGAAATCCACCCACCCTCAGCGGGTATTACGAGACATTACCGGAAACAATAACAGAACTCGATTTATTGTTGGTAAAGTTATTATTTATCAATAGCTTAATAATTATCAACCATTGGCTTCTTTAGTTTCTGGTAATGTCTACGGAAGGTGGATTGCGCTACGCTGATCCACCCTACACATTAGAACCTATTAAAACTTCTGCGTCAGACCACTAGGTTTTATTGGCGTTATCAAATAGGCGACACGCTGTTCGATTTCGATAAGCGATAAGGAGATTTTGAAATGTCAGCCGTAATGGCTATTCAGCCAACGCTCTATCAGCAACTCGAAGCTTTGCCGCCGAATGTGACGGGCGAGATTATCAATGGACGGCTTTATGCTCAGCCACGCCCGGCCAGTCCTCATACGTTAGCGGGTTCGGGGTTGGGTTCTGATTTATACAGTGCCTATCACCGAGGTCGAGGTGGACCGGGAGGCTGGTGGATTTTGGATGAACCCGAAATTCATTTTATTCGTGATACTGAAGTGCTGGTTCCTGATATTGCCGGTTGGCGGCGACAACGAATGCCGCGTCTGCCGCGAGATCATCGCTTCGAGATTGCGCCGGATTGGGTGTGCGAGATTCTGTCGCCGTCCACCGCCAAAACCGACCGGGTAATTAAAATGCCGGTTTATGCGCATTACGGCGTGACTTATTTATGGCTGGTTGATCCGCTGGCGCATACCCTGGAAGCGTTTGCGTTGCGCGATGGACAATGGGCGGTTATTGGGCTGTTTCAGGATCGGGATGTGGTCAAGGTTGAACCGTTTCATGAAATGGCGTTGGAACTGGCCGGGTTGTGGATCGAGACGCAGGAGGATTCAGCGGAATAAATCCGCCGAATCTGTAAATACTCAAAGATAGCTGTATAGGTCCAGCGAATAACGCTTCCCGGCCAGATAATCATCCACACAGCGCAAGACCATCGGACTGCGCAATTTTGGCCCCAACGCGGCAATTTCATCACGGGTCAACCATAGCGCCCGCTCAATGCCCTGATCCAGCGGCTGATCGGGATGATGGCGCAACGCCTGCCCGGAAAACAGGTGCGAATAAAAGTATGGCCTTTGGGATGAGTCCAGTAATACAAGCCGACAATGGCGTCTACCTGTACTTCCCAGGCGGTTTCTTCCAGTGTTTCCCGAATTGCCGCCGCCGCCAGCGTTTCATGCGCATCAAGATGACCGGCGGGCTGGTTATAGACCAGTTCATCACCGTCTGCATATTCCTCCACGATTAGAAAACGTCCATCTCTCTCAATAATGGCGCCTACGGTCAAACGTGCGTCCCAGTCCATAAATCTCCCCTTACTGTAATGGTTTTGCCAGAGTAAATGCGCCGCGCAAATCGCCCTCTTTGAACCCTCGCGCCGCATCGTTCGGGTATAACTCTTTCAATTTGGCATCCATCTCGGCGCTGATATTTTCGCCATGACAATTCAGGCACAGGGCATTCATCGGAATCGCCTTCATATAACGGAAATTCTGATGGCCTTTGTCATCTTCAATCACGGCAAAGAATTCCAGCTTGTCAACCGGCTCACCTTGCGCCTTGCGGGCATCAAACTGTTTCAGCACCGCCAATTCCCAATTGTCGGGCGCATTGGCGGGATTGCGCAATTTGAGACTGGTTCGCCCGACCAGCATCCCTAGCTGCCCCGACAAATCAGCAGCAATCTGGCTGGCCTTGTCGTGACAGATGCTGATCGCGTTGATCAAGCCGTCACTCTCAATTGCTTGCTTTATCGCTTCTTTTAGAGCGCCGCCAAACTTTGTCGGCGGCTGCGCGGCTGGCGATAACCTCCGGCGGCGCATCCGGTTTTGCCGTAATCGCTGGTAGCGGGGCAAGGGCAAGACCAGCGGTCAACACGGCGCCAAGAGCAAGAATCGAAGTCTGTTGCATGTGTGGATTCTCTCGTCCAGACCAATTGTTGGGAATCATTCCATTATAAATAACCGATCCTGTTCCAATGGATTTTCCCCTATTTCACTGTTCTAAAATTTCCAGGACTTTCGCTGACTGAGACGCAAAGCAGGCATCCTGTTGATTGCAATACGGACTGGAAGTCCGTGCTACGCCCCAAAGCGAAAGTCCTGATCCTTTACCTTTAACTTCATCCCCAAAATCCATCTGACCCGAGAGGTGCATGATGAGCCTGTCCCAGAAGACCTGTACGCCCTGCCAAGGGGGTATTCCCCCGCTGACATTGACTGAAGCCGAAGCCCTATTGACGCAGGCTCCCGGCTGGCGATTGCTGGAAAACGGAACGCGCCTGGAACGACGATTTTCGTTCCAGACTTTCGCCGCTGCCCTGGCTTTCGTCAACCGGGTGGGCGATGTGGCCGAGGAAGAGGGTCATCATCCCGATGTCAGCTTCGGTTGGGGTTACGCCAACGTGCTGTTTTACACCCATAAGATAGGTGGCCTGCACGAAAACGACTTTATCATGGCCGCCAAGGTTAACCCACTTTACAGCGATGAGTATTCGGCGATCTGAACCTTACGCCAGCGCCGCCGCCACCCCGCGCAAGGCCGGATTGGCCAGCGGTGATCACCCAGGTGGGGATAGCGGCCAGATAATCACTGAACCGGCCTTTAGCCTCGAAGCGGGCGCGGAAGGCGGAACGGTCAAAAAATTCCCCCAAGCGCGGCGCGATGCCGCCGCCGACGTAAACTCCGCCGCGCGCGCCCAGCGTCAGCGCCAGATTGCCTGCTGCCGTCCCCAGCGCCGCGCAAAAAAACTCCTGTACATCAACACAGTGCGGGCAGCTTCCAGTCAGTGCCCGCTGAGTGATTTCAGTCGGGGTTAATTCCTCGCTCGGCCAGCCTTCCAGTTCAGCCAGCGCCGTGTAAACATCCACCCAACCTGGCCCGGCCAACAAACGTTCTGGCGAGACATGACCGAATCGCCGGTGCAGGATTCGGCTGATGGCCCATTCCCGCTCGTCCACTGGCGAAAAAGTGACGTGGCCGCCTTCGGTTTCCAGCGGAATCCAGCGCTGTCCCGACCAGATCAGGCCCGATACGCCCAAGCCAGTGCCAGGCCCAATCAGGCCAATGGCCGCATTGCCAACAGGGGTTCCGTTGCCCACCGCCCGTCGCTCATCGGGGCCAAGCAACGGCAGCGCCAGCGCCAGCGCCGTAAAATCGTTGAGAATCAGCAACCGTTCCAGACCAAGCGCCTGCCGGGTGGTTTCAATCGAAAATGACCAGGGACTATTGGTGAACTGAATCCAGTCGCCCATGATTGCAGTGGCGACCGCTATCGCCGCCTGGCGCGGCGCCACCGTCGCGACTTCGGCCAAATAGGCCCGGATCGCGGCGCTGGGATCAGGGTAGTCGGCGCAGGTCATGATCTGTTCGGCGTAAATCCGGCGCTCCGCGTCAACCAGCGCGAAGCGGGCATTAGTGCCGCCAATGTCGGCGATCAAATCAGGAGGCGCAGAGGAATGATGGGCCATTGTAGGGTTTCCAGTTGGGTGGAAAAATCAGAAGAGTGGGAGTGCGTTGCGCGAATCACGAATCCATTGTAGGCGGGAGCGCCAGATCACGCCGCTTTACGGTGCGCTGGGTTCGGGGATTCACTGTCACCGTCTTGTAAAATGTTGCATAGCCACATTAAGATAATAGTAATTTCTCGATACGCTCCCCGTTCTGCGATACATAATACCCGGAGCTTCTCGATGACATTGAGCGGCTGTAACCACCAAATCCATAACTCTCAAAGAGGACCGTAAAAATGGCGCATCTTAGCGTTGAACAACTGAAAAAAGACTGGGCCGAGAATCCTCGCTGGAACGGTATCAAGCGCGGCTACACCGCTGAAGATGTCGTGCGTTTACGCGGAAATATGCCGATTGAATACAGCCTGGCGCAACAGGGCGCTGAAAAACTGTGGCAGTTGATCACCACCGAACCCTATGTCAATTGCCTGGGCGCGCTGACCGGCGGGCAGGCGATGCAGCAGGCCAAGGCCGGCGTCAAGGCGATCTATCTGTCCGGCTGGCAGGTCGCCGCCGACAACAACACTTATATGGCGATGTATCCCGACCAGTCGCTGTATCCGGTCAATTCGGTGCCCGCAGTCGTCGAGCGCATCAACAACACCTTCAAGCGCGCCGATGAAATTCAATGCGCCCGTGGCATCGGCCCCGGCCACAAGGATTTTATTGATTATTTCCTGCCCATCGTCGGCGATGCCGAAGCTGGATTCGGCGGGGTGCTGAACGCCCATGAGTTGATGAAATCCATGATCCGCGCGGGCGCGGGCGGGGTGCATTTCGAGGATCAACTGGCCTCGGTCAAGAAGTGCGGCCACATGGGCGGCAAGGTGCTGGTTCCCTCTCAGGAAGCGGTGCAGAAATTGATCGCGGCGCGGTTGGCGGCGGATGTTTGCGGTGTGCCGACCATCATTCTGGCCCGCACCGACGCCGAAGCCGCTGACCTGCTGACCAGC
>JAAUTD010000139.1 GCA_012031845.1 Synechococcaceae cyanobacterium SM1_2_3 | reverse complement strand
GCTCGGCGATCAATACCCGCATCTTTAAGTTCAGTTTCAGGACACCAGCACCAGAAATTCTTCTCCTCCCCATCTGCCAATGATGTCGCAGCTTCTCACGCATTTCTGCGCCAGGCTGGCGAATTCCATCAGCACTTTATCGCCAATCAGATGGCCAAAGCTATCATTGATCTTTTGAATGATCGATATCCAGCATGATGGCTGAAAACGGCCGACCGTATCTTACAGCCCTTGTATGTTCAATGTGAAACTGCTCATTCAGCTTGGTGCGGTTATACAGCCCGGTGAGAACATCGGTCTGGGCGATCTTAATCAGCCGGTCATTGAGTTTATTCAGCTTATAATTCCAATAAAGACTGATAGCAGTCAGCAGACCCAGGAATGCCGCAATCTGGAAGATTAGTTTATAATCTACCCGGTCTTTGATTTCTATAGAGATATGCTTATTGACGATCTGTTCTCGCTCCTGATTGGTGATGGCGCTGATGCCCTGATTGAGGATATTGACCAGCATCGGTTCGCTCTTAATAACGCCAATCCGTAGCTTGTTAGTATAATTAGGCAATTGTCCAGCTATTTTCAGATTAAACAGCCCTTCCTTCCTGATAGCATAGGCGGCAATGATCAGCGAACGCATGGTCATATCCGCCCTGTTTTCCGATACCAGGATGAAAGCCTCTTTTTCAGTCCTGGTGTTGAGCACGCTCAAATTGGGATAATTGTTTCTCACCAGTTCTTCCATCGCGGTTCCTTCTGGAAAAACAATGGTTTCATCAGTTAAAATCGCTGGGTCCGCAATATAGGAATGCTCATTTCTGGTGACGAATACGTTGACATCGGTGAAATACGGCTGAGTAAAAAGCAGCCATTCTTCCCGTTTAGGCGTCTGGTTCAGAAAGCTTAATATCTGGCATTTTTTATCTTTGGATGCCTGAATGCTCTCATCCCACGAGGACGTTCTCACGATCTCCAGCCGAATGCCAGTACGCTCCGCCGCCAGCCGCAGCAGATCGGCGGCTATCCCTTCATGCTCGCCCTGGTCATTGAGGCGCTCAAAAGGATACCAGTCCGGATCAACGCAAACCTTAATGCCGCCGGTATTTCCGAGATAATCCTTTTCTTCCTGGGTCAACTCCACCGCAGATGACAACAGGGGAAATAGCAATAACACCATAAAAAGGAACAGCGAACAGTGAATAGTTGATTTGTCGGGCGCTGTCAGCCAGCGCACGGTTCGGGTTTCCGGTTCCGGTTGCAGGGTAGCGTGATGAATGCCGAAGCGCTCGGCCAGCAGCGCATGGCTGGCGTCCAGCAGCGTTTCCCATTGCCGCAGATCGCGCACCACCAGATGAGCCGACAGCATGATCTGCTCTGGCGCGACGCTCCAGATGTGCAGATCATGCACCGAGGCGACGCCGGGCAGGGTCGCCAGCGCCTGCCCGACTTGCTCCGGCGCGATATTTAACGGTGTCCCTTCCATCAGGCCATGCAGGGATTCATACAGCAGCCGCCCGCTGGATAGCAGAATCAGCGCGCCGATGCCCAGCGAAAGCAGCGGATCTATCGGCGTCCAGCCGGTCAAGGCGATCACGATCCCCGCCAGCAGCGCCGCCACCGATCCGAGCAGATCACCGAGAACATGCAGCAGGGCGGCGCGGGTGTTCAGGGTGTGCTCGCCACGGCTGAGCAACCAAGCCACCAGTATGTTGATCGCCAGCCCCATCGCAGCAGTCAGCGACACCGCCGACCCGATCACAGGTTGCGGATCATGCAGACGTTGAATAGCGGAAATGGTCAGCCACGCCACCAGAATCAGCAAACCCAGACTGTTCGCCAGCGCGGCCAGAAATTCAGCGCGGCCAAAACCGTAGCTATGCCGGGCTGAGGCTGGACGGCGCGTCAGCCAGGCCGCGACCGTCGCCAGCATCAGGGCGGCGGCGTCGTTGATCATGTGTCCGGCGTCGGCGATCAGCGCCAGCGACCCGGCCCACCAGCAACTCCGGCTTCAACTCCGGCATACGCCAGCGTCAAACCCGTCGCCAGCCACAGGAGATGACCGGACGTTGGGTGATGATGATCGTGGGCGGGGTGCGAGTGCATGGGCGGCGCTACGGGAATAGGCGCGGTGGATTCGGGCTAGGTCAACCCGACCGGCACATTGTCAATCAGCCGCGCCCGTCCCAGCCACGCCGCCGCAAAAATCCGCACATCGGCATCATCCGGCGCCGGCCACTGCAAATCATCGGCGCGGCGAATTTCGCAATAATCAGGGCGAAATCCCGCGGTTGCCAATCGTGCCTTGGCCTCAGTTTGCAACGCCGTGTAATCGCGCTCACCGGCCCGCAACCGTTCTACACAGTCCATCAGGGTGGCATACAAGGTCGGCGCAATCGCCCGCTCTTCAGCGGATAAATAGCCGTTGCGCGAACTCATCGCCAGGCCATCGGCTTCGCGCACGGTCGGCACGCCGATAATTTCAATCGGCAGATCCAAATCCGCAGTGAGCCGCCGAATGACGACCAACTGTTGCCAGTCCTTTTCACCGAATAGCGCCACATCCGGCTGCACCAGGTTGAACAACTTGGTCACCACCGTGGCGACGCCGCCGAAATGCACCGGGCGATTGGCCCCGCATAAAATCGCCGACAGTTCCGGCACCCGCACCTGAGTCATTTCCTCCAGCGGGCGCGGATAAATCGCTGCGACGCTGGGCGCAAACAGCAAATCCAGACCAGCGGCTTGCAACTGGCGCTGATCTTCCTCAAGAGTGCGAGGGTAGCCGGAAAAATCTTCGTTCGGGCCAAACTGGGTCGGGTTGACGAAGATGCTGGCGACGGTGCGCGGCGCGACTTCGCGGGCGCGTTCGACCAGATGAATATGGCCGCGATGGAGATTGCCCATCGTCGGCACTAAAGCCACCCGTTCGCCCGCCCGCCGCCAGCTTTTAATTTGGGCGCGCAACTCGGCAATGTCATGGACGGTTTGCATGGAGCTATTCCTTATTCATCAGGCGATGCAGTGGTCGGGACCGGGAAATTCGCCGCTCTTGACGGCGCGGACATAGGCTTCTACCGCCGCTTGCAGGCTGTCGCAGCCGGTCAGGAAGTTTTTGGAGAATTTCGGGCGGCGACCGGGCGTAATCCCCAGCATGTCGTAACTGACCAGCACTTGCGCATCACAGCCCGCGCCCGCGCCAATCCCAATCAGCGGGATTGCCAGCGCTTCGGTCAGCCGCGCCGCCAGTTCCGCCGGAATACATTCCACCAGCGCCACATCCGCGCCCGCGTCCTGCAAGGCCAGCGCCTCGTCGATCATCTGCCGGGCGGCGCTGTCCTCGCGGCCTTGTACTTTATAGCCGCCCAGCTTGTGAACCGATTGCGGCAACAGGCCCAGATGAGCGCAGACCGGAATTCCGTTGCGACTCAGGTGCCGCACCGTATCCGCCAGCCAGCCGCCGCCTTCCAGCTTGACGATATGGGCGCCGCCCTCCTGCATCAGCCGGGCTGCGCTCCACACCGCCTGATCGGGTGATGTGTAACTGGCGAACGGCATATCGGCCATCAGCAGCGCCGCGCCACAGCCCCGCGCCACCGCGCGGGTGTGATAAATCATGTCATCCAGCGTGACCGGGATCGTGGTGCGCTGGCCTTGAATGACCATGCCCAGCGAATCGCCGACCAGAATGACTTCGACGCCGGCCGCGTCCAGCAGCGTGGCGAAACTGGCGTCATACGCGGTCAACACCGCGAACTTTTCCTTGGCGCTTTTCATCTTCGCCAGGGTAGTGACCGTAATCGGTTTGCGGATCGGGGATTCCTGATACATGGGGCGCCCTGCGTGAGGCCGGATCACTCGGTCAGAGTAACGGCGGCGAGTTCAAGAAAAGGGAACAGGAAGGATGAAGCGACAGGATTATGGTAGCGGGTTTGCTGGACTGTCCAGCCGGATGATGTTCTGCGGTGGACATTGCGCCAGCCAGTCGCGCAACGGGCCAAGTCCGGGAATCGTCAGGTTCGGGGCGAGGTCATGCAGCGGATGTAGCACGAACGCCCGCTGATGCAAGCGGGGATGCGGCAGAGTCAACCACGGATCGGCGCGGGTGATCTGATTGTAGAGCAGCAAATCCAGATCAAGCGTGCGCGGCCCCCATTGCACGGTTCTGATCCGGCCCTGGGCGGTTTCAATCGCCTGCAACGCAATCAACAGTTCATCGGGAGTCAGCGCCGTGTCCAGAGCCACGACCGCGTTGATATAGTCCGGCTGACCGGGTGGCCCGCCGACTGGCGCGGTGCGATACAGCGGCGATTGGGCGGCGCATTGACTGGCGGGAAGGTCGCTTAAGGCTTGAAACGCCCGACGCACCTGGGCGACAGGATCATCCAGATTGCTGCCGACGCCAATATAAGCTCGCGCTGTGGCTGGCATCTGGCTGTTCCCGATTCAGGTTTTGGGCGCGGGCGGAGCGGCTTGATCGCCCTTGCTGGCGGAGCGGGATTTGCGGCGGCGGCGGGATTTGCTTTTCTTGGCGGCGGCGGGTTGAGTCGCCTGGGCGCGGCCCATATCGTCCAGCGCCAGAAAGTTTGTCCACCATGCGGCCAGCTCAGCCGCTTCCTGATCGGCATCAGCCCGCAACAGCAGAAAGTCATAACCGGCGCGAAAGCGGGGATGGGTCAGCAGCCGCAACGGGCGCTTGCCGGTGATCGCGGTCAGGCGCGGCTGCATCTCCCAGATTTCCCGCATCGGCAGGCTGTAGCGGCGCGGCAATGCGACCCGGCGGGTCTGGGTCTGGATGACGGTTTCAGCCGCTATCTGCACGGCGGCGAATTCATCCATCTCCTCCGGCTCGGTTTGCAGATGGCGCATCTGTTCGCGCAGCGGCTCCCACAGCAGCGCGGCAAACAGGAAGGCGGGATTAACCGGCTGACTGTTGGCGATGCGGGCGTCGGTATTGGCCAAGGCGCGAACTAGCAAGGTTTTGGGATAGTGTTGCTGCTGGTGATTCAGGCAGCGTTCGGTGGCGGGAAACAGCCAGCCGAACAGCCGGTAATGGCGCAATAGCTCAAAGGTCTGGATGGCGCAGCCGCCCATGAACAGCTTGAGAATTTCATCAAACAGCCGGGCGGCCGGTATTTTTTCCAGCAAATTCCCCAGCCGCGACAGTGGCGCTTCGGTGGCGGAATCGAAGCGAAACCCCAGCTTGGCGGCGAAACGCACCGCCCGCAACAATCGCACCGGGTCTTCATGATAGTGCTGGGCCGGATCGCCGATCAGCCGGATCAGCCCGGCTTTCAAATCGGCCAGACCGCCGACGTAATCCAGCACCGCAAAGTCGGCAATGTCGTAATACAGCGCGTTAATGGTGAAATCGCGCCGCCAGGCGTCTTCCTCAATATTGCCGTAGACGTTGTCGCTGAGAATGCGGCCATCATCGGCGCGCTCGACGCTGGGGCCATCGCTGTCTTCATCGTCCACGCCGTGAGCGCGGAAGGTGGCGACTTCGATGATTTCCTGCCCGAATTGCACATGCGCCAGCCGGAAGCGGCGACCAATCAGCCGACAGTTGCGGAAAAGCTTATAAACCTGTTCGGGGCGGGCGTCGGTGGCGATATCGAAGTCTTTCGGTTCGCGGCCCAGCAGCAAATCGCGCACTCCGCCGCCGACCAGACAGGCCCGATAACCGGCTTCGCGCAACCGGTATAGCACCTTGACGGCGTTGGGACTGATGTTGGCCCGTGAAATGTTGTGATCCGGACGGGGAATAATGACCGGCTGGGGATGGGAGATTCTGGATTCCAAGGAGCGTTTGTAAACTCTTGTTTGAAGCGGGTTCGTGCGTATAATACATCTTTCCTTTCCTGCCAGTCATCCCGCTCCCTTCGTCTAGTGGCCCAGGACACCGCCCTCTCACGGCGGGAACAGGGGTTCGAAACCCCTAGGGAGCGCCAGTTTTTTCAAGTAGTCCCGCAATTCTTTCCAGCTTTTAATCAATTGTTGGTCATCGAAAACACTATATCGGTAAATCCGGCTCTCGTAATAAATCGGCACAGTGGACTTGTCGGCGACGGCACGCTGGATGTCGTAGATGCTGATGTAATCGCCGAAGACCGCCCGGGTGTTCGCGTCCGTCTGCTCGATGGGCGTGCCGGTGAAGCCGATGAACGAGGCATTCGGCAAGGCATCGCGCTGGTTGCTGGCGAAGCCGTAGGACATATCGCCGGTCTTTTCATTCACCTTGCCGCCGAATCCATACTGGCTGCGGTGCGCTTCATCCGCGATGACGACGATGTTCTGCCGCGCTCTCAGTTCGGGCATGGCCTCGCCTTTTTCGGGATGTGCTGGAGTTTAAGACTCTGGCCTGCGGATAATTTCCAGGCCGTCATCGCTCACAGGCGAATTACCACCACGAATGCCGATGACGGCAGAATACGAGTCTCGTCTGTTGAAAAACTGCTAGCCTTCACAACCGACTCGAGGGAGCAGTTCCACCCTTTGGCAAGTGCTTCAATCACCGCTCCACACAGGCTTCTCGCATGGAACTGGTATTCTCCCCATCCTTCGACTTTAGTTTCAGCAGGCCAGTCGATGAATGACATTGAATGCATGAATCGTCCTTGAAGCACGGGCGACAGCCCCATCCCAACGACGAACACATCGTCGTTCAAATCGAACACCCCGTGTACGCTCATCGTAATTGCCAATGCAGTATCTTGGACGAGATACGCGGTTTTGAGGCTCATGGCCTTTTCAGCGACTTGCTCGCCAGTAATCCAGCCATCCTTAGTCCAGACTAATGGATACTTTGATACATCGACTTGTAGCATACGAAGCACACGGGCAATTTTCCCCAATACTTCGGCTTCGTGTTTTTCGGCGAGACGCCGATGACTCTCGTCTGTGGCCCATCGTCGCAAGACAGCGGCAGGAATTATAGGAACGCCGATGTCACGAGCCGCAGTGTGGGAGCGCCCGAGAAGCACGCCCATGATTCCACTCAGAGCATTGGGCGTAAAAAACCACCGATTACAACTGCCCCCTGAGGCACCTCCTCACTGGCGTTTTCGGGAACTGGCCAAATCGCGGCGCGCCCAAACATCCGCCCGTCATCGCCAGTGATCGGTGTCAATGAAGGGCGGAAGCTGGCGTTTGCTGATCCTGCCGATTTGCGTATCCACCAAGGCGTATTCGAGGGCAGCCGCTTGCAGAAGATATCTTCATCAACAGTTTTCCAATCGTTTGCAGACAGGGCAGTGACTGGTGGTTGCTCATTCTCGATTACGATTACAGAAACATCGAGACAGGGGGCGGTTCGTACACAGGTTTGCACAAAGCTCAGCGGTGCATCGTCTCGGATTCCACAAAGCAATCCTGATAGGGGCGATTCATCCTTCAACCACACTCGGACTCTGGTGCCTGCATCCTGAATGTATTCTGCGGCCACCGCCTTACGCATCAATGGACGCTCAGCCAGCCCGTTCGTGAACTCTAGGACAAGAGTGTCCGTTTTGGCAGCATCGTAGCGTTGGGTGACGATCTGGACCTTGTCACCCCACATGAACACCGAGAAGAAGCCAATACCATATCGACCCACTGCGTTAAATCCCTTTGAATCCAGCCCAGGAAGCTCGGTGTGCATCAATCGGGATCCCCAAAACTAGTTCCGAAGTCGAGAAGGCAACTGGTCAGTACCGCTTGCGACATGCCTACGCCAGTGTCTTCGACTTCGATCCACGGCCCGGTGGCATCAGTCCCAAGTTTTACCTTCAGCGTCCCCCAGTCGTTCGCACGAGACTCCAGCAATCGCCTTGCTCGAATCGCGTCAGCCCCATTTTGCATCAGCTCGCGCAGGGGCGGAGTGATGTCGTCTCCGTATAGTTGCTTGCCGCCCAACATCGCGACGAGATTGGCGACAGCGGTCACGCGGATTCGTGTGTCCACAGGATACCAACCGTCTGTTCGAATTATTTTGGCCAAGCGAGACGGGGCTTCAGCATGTGCAACACCCCGCGCAGCTAGCCTATCCCTCTTTGTGTCAGCGAGAATTGAATCAACCTTCCGCAGTTCGGTGTCTAGCCCGGTCAGCGTGTCGTAACAAATCCACCAAGCAGAGGCTTCGCTCGGTGAAAATGCCGACTTCGCCGTGTAGACGAGTCTGTCCACATCAAGGAGGGGCTGATACAGCTTGCTCTGGAACTGCCAATGAGGGACCGAATCTTTCGATGGCCGCTGGATAGCTCGGACAAAAGAAGGGGCGCGTCGGTCGTCGAGATGACAGTAATCGGCTCCTCGAATGATACACGCGAGCTTCAGAGGGTCCACAGACCACTCACCCGGGAAGCCGCCGGGGGCGCCAATCACCGTCGGAAACTCACGGGTAAGCTGATCAACAGGCCACCAATGTGAATGAGCGATGCGCCCAATCAACGGCCCGAACGAAGCACGCAACTCAGGATCTTCGATCAAATGGAATTGCTCTCCTTCGTCGTTTTTCCACGCCAACAGCGCTAACGCTTCGGCTCTCTTAGCATGAAGCAAGCGAAGAACTTCTGCGGTAGCGTCACGTTGAGCTTTCTCGTCTGCCTTGATTACGTCATCAGCAGTCACCTCATCCTGCCCGCGCTTCCGCAATACACCCGCTACGGTATCCGTCCACAGCGAGAGTTTCTTTAGCCCAGCAAGCCCGTCTGGGTAGGCCGCAAGACCCATCCCTAGATCGTGGATGAGGAACGCTCCGCCCAAAACGAAAGCCTCGCATGGCGTCAGTTGGTAGTTCGAGCCCGCGACAAGGTCGGCGTATTCCCATAGCGCATCCAAGTGTGTGATGTCGTGGATCGTGTAATCAGGTAAATCCTTCGCGATAAACTCTGATACTGGTTTGGCCCGCTCACGGAGTTTTTCATACGCGCTGCGGAGACGCTCCCGCTCGGCAGCATTCGAGTCTTCCACATTTGCAGAAAGCGATTTCTGCCAGAGCAGAGTTTTGTCGTATGAGGGCATGGTTGTCCTTGGGCTTTGTGTAGGTTTCAGTTGAGCGCGGCAATTTGCTGCAAAATGATAGAGCTTTCAGGGCGGCGGTCGCGGAAGCCGCGAGTGGCGGCGGCGGATTTGGTTTTCGCGAGGAACCAGAGGCAGACCGGAATCTGCGTGCTGTAGAAGATCTGGCCGGGCAGGGCGACCATGCAGTCCACGAGGCTGGTCTCGATGAGGGCGCGGCGGATGTCGCCTTCGCCGGACTGGTTGGAGGACATGCTGCCATTGGCTAGGACGAAGCCGACCATGCCCTGCGGCGCGAGGTGGTGGATGAAGTGCTGCACCCATGCGAAGTTGGCGTTGCCCTTCGGCGGGACGCCGAATTGCCAGCGCAGTTAAATGACCCCCGGCAAAGCCGGGGGCTTATTGGGTGAACCCCTCAAAGGGGTCGTGGATGAATAGGGCCGCTCAAAGCGGCATACGCAGTTTCAACTGTTCGTAGCGCTCCTCTTCGGCTTCC
>JAAUTD010000138.1 GCA_012031845.1 Synechococcaceae cyanobacterium SM1_2_3 | reverse complement strand
CGCCAGGCACCCGCGCCCAGACCGCCGCCAGTGCTGTAACCGTCGCGCAGGGCCAACGCAATGTCCGGGATTCCGGGACCGTGATCCTCAACGATCACTCGAATGCAGCGTTGCTGATCGTTGGAGGCGTTGATGATCGTGCAAGCGCCTTCTCCGGCGTATTGCAGAATGTTACGGGTCAGTTCGGACACCGCTGTCGCCAGCCGGGTCTGATCGGCGCTGCCGAGCTTGAGGCGGGCGGCCAGTTCCCTGGCGTTGCCCCGCGCCCGCAGAATGTCGGTGGAATCGCGGATGGGAATGGTGAATTCGACGCATTCGGCAGGGTCGGTCATAACAGATCGTCATCGTCGGGAACCGTGTCGCCCCGTTGCGCAATTTTCCGGTTCAACCGCGCCAAACCTTCGTTCAGATTGAATGTGGTTTCGACCCCGATCAGGCCGCGCCCCATCTCGATCAAGGTCAGGCGACGGCCGGGTGCATCCCGCACACCACCACTTCGGCCCCCAGCAGCCGCGCCATGCTGGCGGTGTCGTTGATGGTGCGCGCCATGAAGGAATCCACGACTTCCAGCGCTGTAATATCAATCGCCAAACCGCGTCCCTCGGTGTCGGCGAGGGCGCGCAACACATCGGTCTGAAACAGCATCACCTCGGCATCGGTCAAATCCACCTGGATCGAAGTGAGCAGAATGTCGCCCAGCCGCAGGATCGGGATTCTCATGGCGCGTCCTTATCCTTGTCTTTGTCCTTGATCGCCACGATGCGCCGACCCACCTGTAACAACGCCTCGGCAATGCCGGCCCGCAAGGTGGCGCGAGTGGTCACCTCCGAGAAATCCACGCCCAGCTTGACCAGGGTTTGTGCGCCGTCCGGGCTGATCCCGGTCATCACCACCCGCGCCCCCAGCATTTGGGCGGCGGCAATGGTTTTCATGATATGACCGGCCACGCTGGTGTCCAGCACCGGCACGCCGGTCACGTCGAGGATGGCGACGGTGGCTTCATATTTGGCAATCGCGTCCAGCAGCCGCTCGGTGGTCTGCCGGGCGCGCAGCGTGTCCACCACGCCGATCAGCGGCACCATCAGCACCCGATCCCACAGGCGAACCACCGGGGTGGACAGTTCAAGCAATGACAGGCTTTGCTGGGCGATGAGGCGTTCGCGGGTTTCGATGTAGGTTTCGTAGACCAGCAAGGTCAGGTGATCAAAGATGTTTTCGACCGCCGCCAGCAGCGCGCCGAGGACAGACGGATGTTCCGCCGCGCCGCTCTGGAGCAGGCCGCGCAGCAGGACGCGCTTGAGTGCGATCAGGTACTGGACGCTGTCCGCCGGTTTGAAACCCTGTTTAGCCCGTTGCGTGGACATGCTGCGCAACAGGACCGCGCTGCGGCTGTCCGGCGCCAGCTCCCAGGATTCGTTCAGATTGTTGGCGAACAGCTTGCGGATTTCATCCAGTAGTTGCCGTGATTGCAGGCGCAGCGATTCCTCGTCCACGGCTTGCGGATAATGCTTTTTCCACCGGGACAAAATCTCGTCCATCCAGGCGTTCAACACTACTTCCTGCTGGGATTCCAGCCATTGCGACACATTCAAATTCACCGTTTCAGTCATGTCCAATTCCTTATTTTCGGTTCGCTGCTCAGAACAGCTCGATCATCGGGGCCGCATCCTCGCCGCTACCCTCTGCGCTACTTTGGTCGCCGTGGTGGCTTTCCTCCTCCAGATAGCCGCTCAACACCTGTTCCAAATCCTCCTTGAAGCGCGGGGATGACGACAGGGCCGGATTGTCCAGCGCCGTTTGCAGCACCTCGCGATAGCGGGTTTGCGCGACCAGAACCCGTTCCAGCCGCTGGCGCACCACATCCTGATATTGCATGTTGCCCAGCGCCTCAACAATCGCGTTAGCCATATTGTTATTGTATTCCTTCACCACGGTCAGCAGCGTTTTGTAGTACTGATTCATGTCCTCATGGCTGGCTTGGAGCTGACGCACCGATTCCGTCACATGGGCGGCTTCCTGCATATCCTCGGCAAAATCGCGGTGAAGCCGGTCATCCAGATAGGCGTGAATGGCTTTGTGGATGATCAGAATCGCATTGGTAATTTGATCGGCGGCTTCGCTGGAGCGGGCCGACAAACGGCGCACCTCGTCCGCCACCACGGCGAAACCACGCCCGTATTCCCCAGCGTGCGCGGCCTGGATTGTGGCATTGATCGCCACCATGTTGGTCAGTCGGCTCATGTCCTTAATGGAATCGGCAATGACGCTCAGCTTCGCGATGTCGTTGATCCGCTCCACCAATCCCAGCGAACCCTGCCGCTCGGCTTCGATTTTCTGCGGTAAGTGCTGAATAAACTGGCCGATGCGCTCAATGCTCTCCGAGCTGCCCTGAATCTGTGCGTGCATCTCCAGAGTGTCCTGATCGGCCTTGGTCAGGTAGTTGATCAGTTGGCTGGCGGTGCGGTCGAGATCGCGCACCCGGCCCATAATGTCCAGCGCCGATTGTTCGGTTTCGCGCATCACCAGCCGCAGCGGTTCGTCAAAAGCCTGATTAATCTTGTAGGAGTATTCGAGGGTAACGCGACAGGCTGGGCATTCGGTCAGGCCCGTTGTTTCTCCAGTGGGCGCGGGCGAAAGCCGATCATCAATCTTCTTCGGCCATTGCCATCGCCATTGCTGGACGGCCAGAAATTGCTGGTTTAACCGTGTTTTCCAAATAGCCCACCAAGCCGGAGCGGTCAGCGCCTTTAACAGGTTGCTCATTTCTGCATCAAGTCCCCGGCAACACCTGCTTGATCACGCCCAGCAGGTCTTTGCCGGCTACCGGCTTCACCAGCCAGCCGGTCGCGCCGGCCGCCTTGCCTTCCTGGCGCTTGGCCTGCTGTGATTCCGTGGTCAGCATCAGAATGGGCGTGAAGCGGAACGCCGCCAGTTTGCGGGTTTCGCGGATCAGTTCGATCCCGGTCAGACCGGGCATATTTTGATCGGTGATGATCAAATCGGGCTTCAGTCCGTTTTTGAGCTGGTTGAGCGCACTCGCGCCGTCGGCGGCGGTTTCAACCTGAAACCCGGCTTTTTGCAGGATTTCGCTCAGGCTCATCAGCATGGTGGTGGAGTCGTCCACCAGAAAAATGGTTTTCATGAGTGTTCTACCCGTTGTGCGCCGTGCAATCGCGCCAATTTACGAACCAGCACTGTCTGAACCGCTGATTCCCACAGATAACACTGATTTCACAGAAAGGGTTCATCTGCGTATATCAGCGGTTCAGATGGAATCTGGTTTGCGCCCGCTGCCGCACTGTCAAATCCATTTGTTCCAGGCTCGCTCCTCGATCAGCGCGCAATAATCCAAACAGGGATTCAATCCCTTCCGTTGCAGGAGAACTCGCGGATTCCAGCGGTTCCAGCAACGTCAACATAGCCCGATAGCGGCGGCCTGGCTGCAACGGTTCTCGTGGGATAATTTCGCCTTGGGCGCTCACTTCTACTTCTATGGTTTGCAACATCGCGGCTGTTCCTTGTTCAACGTTCAACATCCGTTTTGCAACACCGGCATTAGCCAGCGCGCCAGATCGGGATCAGCCGGCGGCAGGGTCACCATCACGTTGGCCGCCATCAACACTTGCACGATGGCGGTGTGAATGTGGGTGCATTCCTTGAGCTTGACCTTGCCTCTCGGCTGATCCTGTAACCATTGTAGCAACGGCTCGGCTTCCTCGACGGTGCAAACCTCTTTGAAACACGCCACATTCTTCATAAAGTGAATCGGCATTACAGCAACTCCTTGAGATTGATCACCAGCATCACCGAACCGTCGCCCAGCAAGGCGGTGCCCGCATAGTGCCGCAACCCGGCCAGCACCCCTTCCAAGGGCTTGAGAATGACTTCCATCCCTTCGCGGAAGTTGTCCACCACAATCCCCACGTTGTCGCCGTGAACCTTGACCACCAGGGTTGCCAGCGCCGCATCGCCGGTGTCCGGTTCGTCCAGATCAAGCAAGCGCCGCAACCGCACCAGCGGCACCAGTCGATCCCGCAAAATGAAGGCTTCGCGCTGCTTGATCGCGTAAATGGCTTCAGGCGTCAGCCGCACGGTCTCAACCACCAGGTCCATCGGCATCCCAAGCAGCTTGCCGTCCAGTTCCACCGCCATGACTTGCGTCACCGCCATTGACAGCGGCAGAGTCAGGCGAATGTCGGTGCCGAGGCCGGGTCGACTATGCACCGTAACGCTGCCGCCGACCTTGTCCACCGAATTGCGCACCACGTCCATGCCGACCCCGCGCCCGGAAATGTCGGACACCTGATCGGCCGTGGACAGGCCGGGGGCGAAAATCCATTGCACCGCCTCATGATCGCTGATGGTCTCGGCCTGTTCGGCGGTCAGCAACCCGCGCCGCACCGCCTTGTCCTTGACCGCCGCCGCATCCACCCCGCGCCCGTCGTCGGAAATTTCAATGGCGACGTTATCGTTGTCCTGATACGCCTTGACCCGAATCCGGCCCTCGTCCGATTTGCCCAGAGAAAGCCGCTCCTCCGGCGGTTCGATGCCGTGATCAATGCTGTTGCGCAGAATGTGAATCAGCGGATCGGCCAGGGTTTCGATGATGTTCTTGTCGGCTTCGGTGTCTTCGCCCTCGACGATCAGCAGGATTTTCTTGTCCAGCTTTTTCGACAAATCCCGCACCAGCCGGGGAAAGCGTTGAAAGACATGGCCGACCGGCATCATCCGAATCTGCATGATGCTGCCCTGCAATTCCTGGGCGATGCGGTTGATGACGCCGTATTGATCCTTGATTTCCCGCGCCATGTCGCGCTGACCATAGACCCGCTCGGCCCGTTGGGCGAGATAAGGGAGACTGTTCTTGGCGACCACCAGTTCGCCGATCAAGTCCATCAGTCGGTCTACCTTGTGCTGATCGACTTTCAGGGTCTTGATCGCCAGCTTGTCGGCAACCAGTTCTTCAGGCTTAACTGTAACCAGCGGAATCTCTTCAGTCACCGGGGGCTGGCTGTCAATCAGCCGGTCCAGTATCCCGCACAGCGCCGCCGTCGCGCCATTGTCCAGTGCGTTTTCTTGCGCTTCTTCCAGTTCCTCCAGCCAGGCGTCGCGCCCGGCATAGCGCAGACCGTTGGCGAGACAGGCGCAGATCGAACGGATTCGGCCAAACCAGGATTCCGGATCGACCGGTAATTTCAGAATGCGCAACTGCTCAGTGGCGATGCGCTGGAACGCCGCCTGCTCCGCGTCGTTCAACGCACGCGGCCCAGTCGTCACAGTGCTGGTCGCTGGCGCGTCGTTCGCCAGACTGCCCAGCCAATCCGGCCCGCTTTCGGTGCGAATGGCTTCCAGCAGCAGCCGCACCGCGCCCAGATCGGGGGTTGCATCTTCCAGCAGTCGCGCCAGCCAGCGCAGCGCTGAAGCCACCCAGTCTATTGGATCCAGCGTTTCCAGAATAACGGCGGCAATCCCGCGCAATCCGACCCAGTCTTCCTGCCCGACCAGTTCCAGCGCCTCAGCAACAAAACCCTCATGCGGACGGGTGTCGTCGCGCCGCCCAACGGGAACCGCCAGGACGTGCGGCGGCGCTTCCAGCAGACAGATTTGATCGGGCACATAGCGAAACAGGGTGGCGACGTCGGCGCGGGGCGCGCAGGCCACGCCTTCAAACCGCAACACGCAGCGATAGGCGTCCAGTTCAGCCAGCGGCGGCCACGATTCAGTGGGCGCGACCCCAAGCAGAACGAGATCGGGAATTTGCCGCACCTGATAAAACGGGTCTTCGCCCTGAAAAAAGCATTGCGGGTCAGGAATATAGCGAAACAGCAGCAGCGGCTTCCCGCTCTCGGCCCACTGATTGTAGAGCGTCGCCCGCTCCTGTTCGGCGAACTGGCCCAGCCAGTTCAGGTTCTCAAACACCGGCGCGGTCGCCTGCTCCTCTTCGATTTCCGGGGTTATATCCTTGAGGAAAGCCCGCAGTTTTGCGCCCAGTTCGCGGGCGGTCGCTTCCAGCTCCACCGGCAAGGTTTCGGTCTGCTCCAGCAGATCGAGCCACTGGCTCACCTGGTCGAAAGCATCCAGCAGCAAATCCACCATCCCGCGCTCGAAGTTCACGGTTTGTGAGCGTAGCGCGTCGAGCAAATCTTCGGCGGCATGAACCAGCAGGGTGACGGGCCGCATTTCGAACAGCCCGGAACTGCCCTTGATGGTGTGGGCGGCGCGAAAAATTTCGTTGAGCTTGTCAGTGTCGTGGGGATGGTTTTCGATGGCTAACAGGCCCGCGCCGGTCAATTCCAGTTGATCGCGGCTTTCGGCGATAAATTGCGCCAATAAGGGATTCATGGCGCAATCTCCCCGGTCAACAGGCGGACATTAAGAATCAGCGTTTCCGGTCGCACCGGCTTTTGGAAATAAAGATTCGCGCCCGCCGCATAAGCGGCGTCAGCATCCTTGGTCTGACCTTCGGTGCTAATCATGATCGCGGGCGTGGCGCAAATGGACAGCTCCTGGCGAATCGCGCGCAACAGGGTATAACCATCCATTTTTGGCATATTGACGTCCACGATATACAGATCGAAGGAATCGGCCAGCGCCTTTTCCAAGCCCTCATAACCATTGCCGGCTTCCTCTACCACAAAGCCCTGTGCTTCCAGCAGTTGCCGGTAATACATCCGTACTGTCATAGCGTCGTCGATGACTAAAATTCTTTTCATGGAATGGCCTATCGCGGTTTCTGGTAGACGATGGCTTCGGGGAACTTGCGCACCTTGAACAGCGGAGTGATGCGGCTCATGGATTCCGAATGCCCCAGGCAAATAAAGCCGCCGGGGCGCAAAGCGTTGAACAGCGATTCCGCCGCAATGCGCCGCGAGGTGTCATCGAAGTAGATCAAGAGGTTGCGGCAGAACACCACGTCGAAATCCCGATAGCCGCGCATTTGGGCCAAATCGGTGATGTTGACCAGAGTAAATTCGACTGAATTACGCAAATCGGCATTAATCTGATACTGGCCGTTCAGCAGGGTAGTGAAGTATTTGCTCAACAGCGCATCGGGCAGATGACTAATCGAACGCTTGTCATAGCGACCCTGCCGCGCTCGTTCCAGAATGACCGTATCAATGTCGGAAGCAACCAGTTCAATGTTGTAATCATCGGCTCGCGGCCAATGCTCCAGCAGGTAGATTGCGAGTGAATACGGCTCTTCGCCTGATGAACTGGGCACTGACCAGATGCGAATGGATTCATGGGGCGGCTTGCGCTGCACAACTTCTTCCAGGATCGAATTGACCAGACAGGTGAACTGGTATTCCTCCCGAAAGAAATAGGTCTCGTTGACTGTCATCAGATTGATTAAAGCCTGCAATTCCACCCCGGAGGTTTCAAAACGCAGCATCACGAAATAACTGCGGAAATTGTCATTGCCGGTGGCCTGAATCCGTTCAACCAGGCGCTTGTCCACGAAATAGCGTTTGGTTTCCTCGAAAAAGATGCCGGTCTTGCGATAGAAGAAATCCCGGAATTTGAGAAATTCCTCATCGCTGATCGTGGGCGGCGCCTGGGGAAGGCTCAAAGTGATCGCTCCTGGTCGGGATAAGGTTTAACGGCCATTGCCCTGAATCCGCCGAATCGCGGCTTGCACACAAAACTGCATAAACGGTTCGTCGCTAAATCGCTCTGGCAGCCCGGTCAAGGCGGGAATCGCTTCGGGCGTGCCGACCTCCGCCAGCACGTCTACCGCAGAGGCGCAGACGTTAAAGTCGCTGTCATGCGTTATAACCTGCTGGAGCCAGGCTGGAGTCTGGGGATGTCGCAGATTCGCCAGCACGTTCACTGCAAAAATCCGGCTGTCGGTATCGGGATCTTCCAGCATGGTCGCCATGTACGGCGACACCGCATCGGGTAGTTGTTGCAGCGCCTCAACCACGGCATTGCGCAAGGCCACGTCCTCGCTGTGCAACAGTGGGATCAGGCCCTTGACCACCGCGTTGCCGCCGATTTCGATCAGCGTCGTGAACATCGCTTCGCGCACCGGGGTTTGCGTCTCCTGTTCCAGCCGGGCGCAGATCTCGTCAGCCGCATCGGGAAACGCCGCCAAATCCAGCGCGGCCCAGCGGCGAATATCAGCGGCTTCGTCATCCAGTTGGCGTAACAGGCCCTCGCGATCCCGGGGCAGGCGGCGGTTATTGCCGTCCGATGGCGTGTGCGTTTTTCTAATCAAGGCCATGTCAAAGTCCTCAATACAGCCAGCGCAGCAAATGGTGGGCGACCTGATCGCAGGACGCCACCACCGTAGCGCCGCCCCGATTGATCAGTTCAGCGGGCATCCCGAACACCACGGCGGTCTCTTCGGATTCGGCAATGGTGCGGCCGCCGCGCTGATGCAGTTCCGCCATCGCATCGGCTCCGTCGTAACCCATGCCGGTGAGCATCACCCCGATCAGCCGGTCTGCGGGATAGTGTTCCAGACCGCTGCGCACCATCAGCTCCACCGAGGGATGCCACAAATAAGTCCGGTTTTCCGGCTGCGACAGCGCCACGACGCCGACGCCGCGTCGGCTGAAAATGACATCGGCGCTGCCGCGCCCAATGTAGATCGCGCCCGGCTCCAGCAGGGTCGGTTTACTGACTTCGATGACCGGCAGGTTGCACAGGCCGCCCATCCGCTTGGCGAAAGGGCCAGTGAAATTGGCGGGCATGTGCTGGGCCACCACCACCGTCCAGGGAAAATCGGCGGGCAGGCGCGGCAGGATTTCTTCCAGAGTGCGCGGACCGCCGGTGGAAACGCCGATGAGGACGACGCCCGTCTTGGCGGTTTTAGCAACTGTCGAGCGCGGTTCCACCGGTTTTTTAACCGGTTCCGGCGCCAGCCGGTTTTGCTGGCGGATGCGATCCACCAGCCCTCGCGCCTTGCGAATTTTGGCTTTGGCGGCGGCGCGGATTTTGCTAATCAACTCCGCGTGAATGTCATCAATGCTCAACGAGATGGTGCCGCCGGGTTTGCAGACATAATCCACCGCGCCCAGGCTCAACGCCTCGAAGGTCGCCAGTGCGCCTTTTTCGGTCAGTGAGGACACCATGACTACCGGACATGGGCGTTCGACCATGATCCGGCTCAGGGCGGTCATGCCGTCCATTTCCGGCATGTTGATGTCCAGACTGATCACATCCGGCTGAAATATCGGCAACTCGACCAAAGCCTCCGCGCCGGTGCGAGCGGTGCGAATGATGAAATCACCCTCCTGCTCGAACAGCTTGACCAGATGCTTGCGCATCAATGCTGAGTCATCAACGATCAGTAATTTAATCATTGCGGTAATACCATTTCCCAATTAGTAAGCGTTCAAACCCCTCCCCCAACTCCCTCCCGCGAGGGGGAGCCAGTAACCCACTGTTCCGCAAGACCCCTTCCCCCCCTTGTGGGGAAGGGCTGGGGTGGGGGTGTGAGCGGTTACCCCAATTTATTTGTTAAGTTCTCCTGAGTCGAACCACCCCGGCG
>JAAUTD010000137.1 GCA_012031845.1 Synechococcaceae cyanobacterium SM1_2_3 | reverse complement strand
TCGGGATCAACCCCGACCAGTTCATGAATCGCATCCTCAGTGCGCTGCCGCTTATCACGCCCGCCGGATGGCGAACCGTCAGGCATGGGCGTCCGGCCCCGCCAACGCCTCCGCCGCCTTGATGATTTCATCTGCGATGAAATGGAGAAAAGCGTCTTTCTCGGATTCGCGAGCTTCTTCACACAATTGCCGCCAGGATTTTTTGCGTTCGTCCGCGCCTTCGTGGAAGGCAATGACCCGTTGTTTGAACTTTTTCGGCACGTGTTCGAGATGCTGGTGTTCGAGCGCCACGGGAACACAAATGGCTCTTTTGCCGCTTTGGTTTTTACCTTTAGCATCAATGAATTTTCGCACTTCTTTTTTCTGGCAATACTTACTGCTGAAGAAATCAACGCTCAGCATGAACAGCGCGATAGCTCCATCCTGGAATAGCGCGGCAATCTGCGGATCAAGCGGAGCCGAGAGTTCGGTATCGCGTTCATCGCGGCGCAGGAGATGCTTTGTCTTCGATGGCCGGGCGTCGAGCACTTTTTGCAAGCGCTCGTGCAGTTCACGCACCAGTTTCTTGTTCACGTGGCTATAGGAAATGGGAATTTCGACGGTGACTGACTCGTTGAGCGGTCGCGCCTTGGGAGCGACATGCTTGCCCCGGTCCCGGTCATAGTTCAGCACATCGGCAAGCTCTTCAATCTCTGCGCCCTTGCTGACGGGCGCTTGCAAATAGCAGGTGCGCGTTTCCAGCTTGCCGCTTTCGTCCACCACTAATTCAATGCCCGCGCTGAGCGCCGCCAATTCCTCGTTCAGTCGTTTCTTGCTCTGGCGCAAACCGGCCAAGGCGCGATTGCTGGCGTTATCTCCAAAATGGCTTTTCAACAACTCTGTAAGCGGGATACGCCCAGTCGCGCTGCGCCGGGCTTGATCAACGAACGATTGCGCCAGGGCGCGTTGCGCTGGCTTGAGCTTAGCAAGCAGCGATTCCAGGATTTGCCACAAAGGCTTGTCGTCAGGCGATTGCATGGGCGTTTTCTCCTCGATCCACGGATGCAGATTGAGGAGAGAATACAAGATGATTTGTCACGTGACAATGCGTGACAGAAAACTCGCAAGCTCAATGAACATTCTTGAAAAAACTTACCCGTCTTGCCACGATCCGCTCATGTCAAACTTGAGATTCACAGAAAGATCGGTTTGCGAATAATTGATTTGCAACAACTGGACAAACGCGCCAGCGAGCAGGCGTTTCTAATTTTATCAGCGGCCTCGCACGACCGGCATTTATTGCGTACTACGACCGGTACATTTTTGCTGGTGGCGCAAGGCCGGGCGCAACCGTTTAATGACGATTTGGACGATTACCGCAATTGACAACAACTCGCGGAGAAACGTAAACCACTGCAACAGTAAATCAAAAAGCTGGAACTGCGGATGGAGAAGCTGCACAGCGAACAAACCCGTTTGCAGGGCGAATTGGCGGAATCCTCCATTTACGAAGACGCCCATAAGAATCGCCTCAAAGGCGCGATGTTGCGCAATGCGGAGGTGGATAAGAAATTGGCGGAGATTGAGAGTGAATAGCTGGAAGCGCAGGAGACGTTGATTCGTAAAGGCTGATTGCTAATAAACCCACATAAACAAAAAAGCCAAACCGGGTGGTTTGCTTTTTTGCTTGATTTGGCGCGCCCGGAGAGATTCGAACTCCCGACCACCTAGTTCGTAGCCAGGTACTCTATCCATCTGAGCTACGGGCGCATTGATGAGGCGCGGATTATGCGGATCGAAATCAGCATTGTCAAAATTTGAATCGGCTTGAAAACTGGCGGAGAGAGAGGGATTCGAACCCTCGATGGAGTTTTTGACCCCATACTCCCTTAGCAGGGGAGCGCCTTCAGCCGCTCGGCCATCTCTCCAAGATTAATGCCCAATGGGCGAGCATTAAAGGTTGCTAAGAATACTGCCTGAAGTAGTCAACGTAAAGCCCCGGTTCAAACTTCATGGCTGGGCTGGGGCGAGGCCGTAGTCTGCACAGTTCCATCCTGCTCGCGCTTGATTCGTTCATAAATTTCTTCACGATGCACCGCAATATCCTTGGGCGCATTGACGCCAATCCGGACCTGATTACCTTTTACACCGAGTACGGTTACGGTCACTTCGTCACCGATCATCAGGGTTTCTCCAACTCTGCGCGTCAGAATCAACATAGCAAGCTACTCCTTGTTTTCCATTAACTGGATCAGGTCACTGAGCGGTTTTTGACAGTCCACGACTGTAAACAGTCCATTCCCGCTATTTTCTCTTATCGTGTTAAGACTGCTTTTATCCCTGATCGCCCCTCGCTGGGACGAGCAGCCGGGGTTTAGGTCGCTTTATGCAGATCGAATGCTTCATGCAGGGCGCGTACTCCCAACTCCAGATATTTTTCATCCACCACCACCGAGATTTTAATCTCGGAGGTGGAAATCATACGAATGTTGATCCCTTCCTTGGCTAGGGCTTCGAACATCCGGCTGGCAACCCCGGCGTGAGAACGCATCCCGATGCCGACCAGCGACAGCTTGGCGATTTTAGTGTCGCCGGACACTTCGCGGGCACCGAGCTGGCTGCTGTGCTGGCGCAGGATTTCCAGTGTCCGCTCATAGTCATTGCGATGCACCGTAAAGGTGAAGTCGGTCGTGCCGTCGCGTCCGATATTCTGGATGATCATGTCCACCTCGATGTTGGCGGCGGACACCGGCCCCAGAATGCTAAAGGCTACGCCGGGCCGGTCGGGCACACCCAAAATAGTCAGCTTGGCTTCATCGCGGTTAAAAGCGATGCCGGAAATCAGTTCTTTCTCCATAGAGTCTGCCTCAAACGCTTCCTCGAAGGTGATCAATGTGCCCGGACCCTCCTGAAAGGAGGAAAGCACCCGTAATGGGACATTGTGTTTGCCCGCAAATTCTACCGAGCGAATTTGCAACACTTTCGATCCCGCGCTGGCCATCTCCAGCATTTCTTCAAAAGTGATCCGGTCCAGACGGCGAGCATCGGACACCACTCGCGGATCGGTGGTGTAAACCCCGTCCACATCGGTATAAATCTGGCATTCATCAGCTTTCAGCGCAGCCGCCAGCGCAACACCGGTGGTATCGGAGCCGCCGCGACCCAGCGTAGTGATATTGCCATCCTCGTCCACGCCCTGAAACCCGGCCACTACCACAACGCGCCCGGCGTTCAGATCGGCGCACATGGCGTCCACTTCAATATCCTCGATGCGGGCCTTGTTAAAGGCATTGTCGGTCAAAATCCGCACCTGACTGCCGGTGTAGGAACGGGCCGAACAGCCCTGTTTTTCCAGCGCCATGCACAACAGGGCAATCGTCACCTGCTCGCCGGTGGATAGCAGCACATCCAGTTCGCGGGGCGCGGGACGGGGCGTAATGCCCCTGGCCAGTCCAATCAGTCGGTCGGTTTCGCCGCTCATGGCTGAAACCACCACGACAATCTGGTAGCCACGCTCACGCCAGCCGATGATCTTTTGCGCCACGTTCTCGATGCGTTCAATGCTGCCCACCGAGGTGCCGCCATATTTCTGTACGATCAGCGCCATGAGTATCCCTATAGAAAAAGTGTTTTATCGCTGAACAAGGGGGCCTTGGAAAATTGCCAAGGCGGCGATTATAGCGAACAGTCGCCAATGTCCAAACGATGCAGCTACCGCTGCTGTTCAGTCAGCACAAATTCAGCCCTCAGCCATCTGGCCCTCAGCGTCGCCATCCATTGGACGTCAGCTTGTTCAGCGCGGCGGACAGCCGCTGACTGGCGCGTTGGGCTAAGGCTGTAATGACACCCGCTCCCGCAATCAGCACCACCCACCATAGCCCGGACAAAAACTGATAAACCCGCTGCGCTTTGAGTACTGCCAGTTCGGTTTTGCCAATGCTGCCGGGTTCCAGTGTGGCCCCATCAGGTTGCTGCGGGTCATACGCGATTTGAACCGCACGTTCTACTGGATAGCGTTCCAGCCATTGGTGGGCAACCTGAGCCGCTGGCGAGGGCTGGTAGCCAAACTGCAATCGGTCTGCGCGATAGGTGCGCCCGTCCACCTGATATTCGTATTGAATCAATGCTTTATAGGCTCTGATTGCGGATCGCCCGGTGTGAATCTCCGTTTCCCGCAACTCGGCCCGACGAATCTGACCCGGCGCAGTCGGCCAGGCAAGACTCGCCTCGGCCCAATTCCGTTCCCTGATAGCCATCTCCCACTCGCGGCGGGCATCCATTGCTGAGTAGGCCAGAATGGCGCTGAATGCTGTAATAAACAAAGCACCCATTACTAGTCCGGCCAGCAGGTAGTGGCGAATTTCACGGCTGCCCTGCGCTGCGTCATAAACCGTAACCCAGCAATCGCCGGGCGGCAAGGTGGAATCGAACCCGACCCGACCGCCTCGGGTCTGGTAAAAGGCGGGAACGTTTTGCAGCGATAGCACACCCTTCACAGGGAATTGCTCCGTTTCCAAAGTCAGTGTTCCCTGTCCATACCCATCTTCTTCGGCGCCAACCCTGAAGTCAGGCGGTTTAACCGCTCCGCGTAACCAAATCAGCGGCTGTTCCGGGATACTGGCATCGCCGAGACGGGCGGGGGTTAAGCCGCATATCGCCCAGCGCCATAGCACCCGCACCGAAAGCGGCTGACCGCTTGGCAAAGTCTGAAGTTCATGCGGAAAAAGCTGACTCAGACGATTTTCACGAAGCATTCCGATGGATCGCCACAATGGCCTGGGCAGGATAATCATGAACATAAATACCGCTGCCGCCATGCCACCCACTGACTCGCGTTCGGCAGTCCACCACCACAGCCCGGCCAGAACAAGCAATGTGCCGAACCAGCCAAAGTCAGGCGCAAATCTGAGAAAGGTGCGTATCATCATCCTATGAACCCAGACAGAGGTAGAACGGGCAACTTGCCCGTTGCCACTGAATCAAGGCAGAACGAGCCGGATGCCCGTTCTGACTCGCAAGGCGAAAGTCCGGTTAAGCCGTGATCGCCTGGCCCAGTTGCCCACGCACCCACTCCGGCACCGCCCGCAGGGCGTCATCCAGCTTCGTGGGATCAGTTCCACCTGCTTGCGCCAAATCAGGCCGCCCGCCGCCTTTGCCCCCGACCTGCTGGGCCACCATGTTGACCAAATCACCGGCTTTAATCCGCGCCGTTTCCGCCGCTGTCACCCCCGCGACCAGCCGCACCTTGCCGTCCTCAACCGTCGCCAGCACCACCGCCGCCGCCTTGAGCTGATCCTTGCAACGGTCTACCGCATCACGCAGAGTTTTGGCGTCCACCCCATCCAGCCGGGCGGCCAATACCTTGATGCCGTCCACGTCAACAGTCTGGCTCAACAAATCCGCGCCCTGACCGCTGGCGAGACGACTCTTGAGTTGCTCAATATCCTTTTCCAACTGACGGGCGCGATCCACCAGTTGCCGCACCTTATCCGGGAAATTATCGCGGTCGCCCTTGACCAGTTGCGCGACCTGGCGGGCGTGATCCTGAAGCGCGGCGACATAATCCAGCGCCCGCTCGCCGGTTACGGCTTCAATCCGCCGAACTCCCGCCGCGACCCCGCCTTCGGATACGATCTTGAACAAACCAATGTCGCCAACCCGCCTAACGTGAGTGCCACCGCACAGCTCGGTAGAAAAATCGCCCATCCGCAATACCCGCACCCGGTCGCCGTACTTTTCACCAAACAGCGCCATTGCGCCGCTGGCCATCGCCGCTTCGGAGTCCATGATCTCGGTTTCTACCGCGACATTGCCGCGAATCTGGGCATTAACCAGCCGCTCAATGATTTCCAACTGCTCGGCGCTGATTGGCTCGAAATGAGTAAAGTCGAAGCGCAAGCGTTGCGGATCCACCAGCGAACCTTTCTGCCCGACATGCGTCCCCAATACCCGGCGCAAGGCGGCATGAAGCAAATGGGTCGCGGAATGATGCAGCGCGGTGGCTTGGCGTTGGGCGGCGTCCACTTGCGCCAGTATCGTGTCGCCGCGCCGCAACTGGCCCTGTTTCAATACGCCGATATGAGTGAAAACGCCTTCGCCCTGTTTCTGGGTATCGCGAACCTCAAATTCCACCCCAGCAGTGCGCAGCCAACCGCTATCACCCACCTGACCGCCGGATTCGGCGTAAAACGGGGTGTGATCCAGCACCACAATGCCTTCGTCGCCCGCGTTCATGGTCTCGACCTCCTGACCGTCGCGGAACAAGGCGATTACGGTTGCATCTTCCTCCAGCCGATCATAGCCGTGGAATTCGGTGCAGCCCGCGATGCCCAGTTCGGTGGTCTGGCGCAGACCAAACTGGCTGTGAGCGCGCGCCCGTTCCCGTTGCGCCGCCATTTCCCGTTCAAAACCGTCCGTGTCCACTTGCAAGCCGCGTTCACGAGCGATGTCGGCGGTGAGGTCCACCGGAAAGCCGTAAGTGTCGTAGAGCTTGAACACGGTTGCGCCGGGAATGGTCGCGCTGGACAGATCGGCGATGCCGTCTTCCAGCAGTTTCATCCCGTGCGCCAGCGTTTCGGCAAAGCGTTCCTCTTCCTGCTGGATCAACGCGGGTCACTTGCGCGGCGGCGGCAACCAGTTCCGGGTAGGCGTCGCCCATCTCCGCCGCCAGCGGCGCAACCAGCGTATGAAAGAAGCTGCCTTCCGCGCCCAGTTTGTAACCGTGGCGAATGGCGCGGCGCATGATCCGCCGCAGCACATAACCGCGTCCTTCGTTGGAGGGCAGCACGCCGTCGGCGATCAGAAAGGCGGTAGCGCGGATGTGATCGGCAATGACCCGTAGCGAACTGGCTTGCAAATCGGTCGCGCCGGTGGCTGAGGCGGCAGCCTGAATCAGATGATGGAACAGGTCAATTTCGTAGTTGCTATGAACGCCCTGCATCACCGCCGCCAGCCGTTCCAGCCCCATCCCGGTATCTACCGAAGGTTTCGGCAGCGGGGTTAGCGTCCCGTCGGCGCTGCGGTCGTACTGCATGAACACCAGATTCCAGATTTCGATGTAGCGGTCGCCGTCTTCATCGGGCGTCCCCGGTGGACCACCGGCGATGTCCGGGCCGTGATCATAGAAAATTTCCGAACAGGGGCCGCAGGGGCCGGTATCGCCCATCGCCCAGAAGTTGTCGCTTTCGTAAAGTTTGCCGCCGGGCTTGTCGCCGATGCGGGCGATACGCTCTTTCGGCACCTTGATCTCGTCGGCCCAGACCTGATACGCCTCGTCATCGGTCAGATAGACCGTGACCCACAGCTTGTCTGGCGGCAACTTCAACACCCCGGTCAGAAATTCCCAGGCGAACCGAATCGCGTCCGCCTTGAAGTAATCGCCGAAGCTGAAATTGCCCAGCATCTCGAAAAAAGTATGGTGGCGGGCGGTGTAGCCGACGTTTTCCAGGTCGTTATGCTTGCCGCCGGCCCGCACGCAGCGTTGCGAACTGGCGGCGCGCTGATAGGGACGCTGATCGCGGCCGGTGAACACGTCCTTGAATTGCACCATGCCGGCATTGGTGAACAGCAAAGTGCTGTCATTGATCGGCACCAGCGGGCTGCTGGCGACCACTTGGTGGCCGTGGGCATGAAAATAATCCAAAAAGAGCTTGCGAAGTTCGGCGCTGCTGGTCATGGGTTTCAGGCTTCAATCGGTTGCAGGTGCGGATAAATCGTTTTCAAACAGATGCTTGATCTGATCGAGGGTAAAACCGTGCTGACGAAATACGCGGGTTTGCTGAAGGCGCCCGGCGACATCCGCAGGAATCAGCGCTTTGAACCGCTTGCGGTGCAATTCGCGCAGCTTGGGCAGCCAGTGATGTTCCAGATCAGCCAAGGCAGCGACAACCAGTGCTTCGGGGACGCCGCGTTCGCGCAATTCGCGGGCGATGCGCAACGGCCCGTAACCTTTGTCGGCCCGGCTGCACGCATACAGTTCAGCGATAGCGGCCTTCGTCCAGCAGGCGTTCTGCGACTAATTGATCCAGCGCCGCTTCAATCCGCTCCGTTGGAAAACCGCGCTGGCTGAGCTTCTGCCGCAGTTCCAGACGGGAATGTTCGCGCCGGGTCAGCAGTTCCAAGGCTTTGGCGCGAATCAACGCTGGGTCAGCGGCGCTGGCGTCCTCAGAGATCCGCGTCCAGTTCATCAGGGGCGGCGGCGACGCCGCTATCCTCTTCAACCGGTTCAGTCGTGGCGGGCACCGCATCGGGACGGGTCAAAAAGTGGGCGCGGATTTTATCTTCCAGTTCGCGGGCCAATTCGGGATTTTCCCGCAGATAGGCGCGGGCGTTGTCCTTGCCCTGACCAATGCGGGTGCCGTTACAACTGTACCAGGCCCCGGATTTGTCAATCAGCCCGGCCTTGACGCCGAGATCGACTACCTCGCCGAGCCGGGATGCGCCTTCGCCGTACAGAATTTCAAATTCGGCCTGCTTGAACGGCGGCGCGACCTTGTTTTTCACCACTTTAACGCGAGTCTCGTTGCCGATGACCTCGTCGCCCTTTTTGATCGCGCCGGTGCGGCGAATATCCAGCCGCACCGAAGCGTAAAACTTGAGGGCATTGCCGCCGGTGGTGGTTTCCGGCGAGCCAAACATGACCCCGATCTTCATCCGAATCTGGTTGATGAAGATGACCAACGTGTTGGAGCGTTTGATATTGGCGGTCAACTTGCGCAACGCCTGGCTCATCAGCCGGGCTTGCAGGCCCACATGGGAATCGCCCATGTCGCCTTCGATTTCCGCTTTGGGGGTCAGCGCCGCCACCGAGTCTATCACCACGGTGTCCACCGCCCCGGAGCGCACCAGCATATCGGTGATTTCCAGCGCCTGTTCGCCGGTGTCGGGTTGCGAAATCAGCAGATCATCGACATTAACGCCCAGCTTCGCGGCATAGGCCGGATCCAGCGCATGTTCGGCGTCAATGAACGCGGCGCAACCGCCCAGCTTCTGGGTTTCAGCGATGACTTGCAGGGTCAGAGTAGTTTTGCCGGAGGACTCAGGCCCGTAGATTTCGACCACTCGCCCGCGTGGCAAGCCGCCAATCCCCAAGGCAATGTCCAGACCGAGCGAGCCGGTAGAGATGGTTGTCACATCGCGGGCGGTGCTGGCGTCACCCATGCGCATCACGGCGCCCTTGCCGAACTGGCGTTCGATCTGGGTCAGCGCACCCGCCAACGCCTTCTTTTTGTTGTCGTCCATTGCCCGAATCCCCTTTTTTGGCCGAGAAAACCGGGCGACTGAATCGGAACCGGTTGTTTCAAGGATTATTCCATAGAACTATTGGCTAACCTAGTCCCCGGCCCCAGGCCATCCAGCGCGACTACCCTGCATGGCCATCCAGGCCAAGTCATTGGCCATCCGAACTGGAAGCGGCACGGATCAGAACTCTTCCCAATCCGTCGCTTCGACCGGAGCCGTCGGCGCAGGCGCTGCACGCCCCGGCGCGAACGGCGCGAACCGGTGGCGAAAACCAGACGGGCGGACCGGTTGTGGTTCAACAGATGTTTTGCGCAGCCGACGAGGGCAACCAGCATG
>JAAUTD010000136.1 GCA_012031845.1 Synechococcaceae cyanobacterium SM1_2_3 | reverse complement strand
GGCGTTGAAGCGGCCCAGCAGCCCGGCCTGCAATTCGCCGTCGCCCCAGGATGAACGGATCGCCAGCCGCAACCCGCCCGGCAATAGCTCCAGCGTTTCACCCCGGACAAAGCGATCCATCGGCAATGGCGGTTCACCCAGACCGTAGCCGACCGTCGGCGTATGACCGCGCAAGTCAGCAGCCAGACGGCGGCCCAGTTCATCATCCAGATTCAACACCGCGCAGCGGGGCTGATGGTCCACAAACAGACGGCGCTTGGCGGCGGCATAGGCGTCCAGACTGCCGTGATAATCCAGATGATCGCGGCTGAGATGAGTCAACACCGCCACGGCGAATTCAACCCCTGCGACCCGCCCCTGGTCCAGCGCATGAGACGACGCTTCCATCACCGCATAACGCCGCCCGTCCGCCGCCAGCTTGGTCAGCCAGCGTTGCACCGCCAGCGCATCAGGGGTGGTGTGCAAGGTCGGTTCAACCGCGCCATAGACGCCCAGCCCCAGTGTTCCCAGCAGACCACAGGGGCCATTTTCGGCGTCACTCAGGGCTTGGGCGATGAAGTGCGCACACGAGGTCTTGCCATCGGTGCCGGTAATGCCGACTACGGCCATGCGCCGCGAGGGATCGCCGTAAAAGCGGCTGGCGATGGCTCCCAGCGTGTGGCGCAAGTCGGGCGCTTGCAGCAAAGGCAATCCCGAACCGGCAGCAGGCAACGGCCCGGAACAGGGCGGCCCCCACACCACGGCCATTGCGCCCGCCGCCTCCACCTCGGCCAGAAAGTCCAGTCCGTGCCGGTCGCCGCCGCGCAAGGCGAAAAACAGATCGCCCCGGCGCACGGCGCGGCTGTCCAGCGCCAGCCCGCTCACCGGCTGATTGGCCAGTTCTGCCGAAACCTCGGCAAAACCGGCCAGCAGTTCAGCCAGAGTCAATGACGCAGCGCGGCTCACGGCGCGGCTCCCGCGATTTTCATGGTCGGCAGGTTATCCGGGGTGATGTTGAGGATGCGCAGCGCACTGCCCATTGTCTGGCCGAATACCGGCGCGGCCACCGTGCCGCCGTAGTAGGCGCCCGCCTTGGGTTCATCGATCAGGATCGCCATGACCAGACGGGGATTGCTGGCCGGAGCCATTCCCGCGAACAGCGCAAAGTATTTGGTGGTATAGCGTCCGCCGACGATCTTGCGCGAGGTGCCGGTTTTGCCCGCCACCCGGTAGCCCGGCACGCTGGCCTTGAAGCCGGTGCCTTCCTTGGTGACGACCTCCTCCATCATCGCTCGCACCTTTTGCACCGCCGCCGCCGCCATGACCCGCTGCTCGTCAGCGGGACCCAGCGGCTGTTCGCGCTTAATCAGGGTCAGCGGTCGCCGCATCCCATCGGCAGCCAATACGCTATAGGCTTGCGCCAGTTGCAGGATGGTGAGGGAAAAGCCATAGCCGAATGAATGATTGGCGTGGCCGATTTCCGCCCACTTGCTGAATGGCCGCAGTACGCCAGTTTGCTCGCCGATCAGCCCTATTCCGGTCACCGCGCCGATGCCCAGATTGCGATAGAGCCGCCATAGCTTTTCAGCGGGCATGGACAGGGCGATTTTGGTGACGCCGACATTGCTGGATTTGCTGATGACGTGGGTCAGATCGATAGTGCCGTAATTGTGGGTGTCGCGAACGGTGTAGCGTCCGATCTTCATTGGGGCGGTGTTGACCAGGGTGCTGGGCGTCCATTTGCCGCTCTCCAGGCCCATTACCGCAGTGAACGGCTTGATGGTGGATCCCGGCTCGTACACGTCGGTGATCGTGCGGTTGCGAAGCAAATCACCGTGCAGCTCGTTGCGGTTGTTGGGATTGCCAGCCGGCTGGTTCACCATCGCCAGAATCTCGCCGCTGTGCGCATCCACAATCACCGCCGCCCCGGCGCTGGCCTTATTTTCCAGCACCGCCGATTTTAGGGCGCGATAGGCCAGATATTGCAGCCGCCGGTCAATGCTCAGGGTCAGCGCCTGGCCGGGCTGAGGCTCCCGAAGGCTCTCTACATCCTCCACCACCCGGCCCAGTCGATCCTGAATTACCCGTTTTTGGCCGGGAATTCCGCGCAACTGGGCATCGAAGGTCTTTTCCAGGCCTTCCTGTCCGGCATCGTCAATATCGGTGAACCCCAGCACATGCGAGGTGACTTCGGCATCGGGATAGTAGCGGCGGTATTCGCGCTGGGCATGAATCCCGGAAATCCTGAGGTTCATGATCTGCTGAGCAGTGCTGGGCGCCAGATGCCGCCGCAGATAAACAAACTGGCGGGCCTCACGTCCCGCCAGTTTTTGCTGAAGCTCCGCCGTGGTCATGCCCAGCGCCGCCGCCAGCTTCGGCCAATGTTCGCGCTGTTGCAGCAACTCTGGGGGGTAGGCCCAGATCGAATCCACCGGCGAACTGACCGCCAGCGGCTCGCCGTTGCGATCCAGAATCATCCCCCGGTGCGCGGATACTTCCACCGTGCGCAGATAGCGATCATCGCCCTGATCTTGCAGAAAATCCTTGTGAACCACCTGACAATAGGCGGCGCGGCCCACCATGCCGCCCGCCGTCAGAAACAGCAGAGCCAGCACCAGTCCGCGCCGGGTTGCAGCGCCGACCCATTTCCCCATCGAGCGCAGCGCGTTCAACAGGGTTCTGAACGGGTTTCCGGTCATGGCGGCAGGATGTAAAGAACGGTAGCCGGATCGGGCGTGAGCATATTGAGCCGCGTCCGCGCCACGTCCTCGACCGCCGAGTCGGTTACCAGAGTGCTTTGTTCCAGCCGTAAAAGTTCCCATTCGACTTCGAGATTATCTCGCTCCGCCTGAAGTTTCTGTAACTCGATGAAGAGTTGCCGGTTACTGTGCTGGGTGTAGGCCACCCCGACCCCGGAAGCCAGCACTGCGCAGCTCAGCAGCGCGATCAGCAAGGTCTGATTTTTCATTCCAACCGCTCGGCGATCCGCAACACCGCGCTGCGGGCGCGGGGGTTGGCGGCGATTTCAGCGGCGCTGGCCCGGATTGCTCGCCCCACCAGGCGCAGGGTCATCCCTTCCGGCGCTCCCATGACCGGTAAATCCAGTGGCAGCTCCCGGCCCCGCGCCTGCTCCCGCATGAATTGCTTGACCATCCGATCCTCCAGTGAATGAAAGCTCAGTACGGTCAGTCGCCCCCTTGGGGCCAACGCGGACAAGGTTCCCGCCAATGCCGCCTGCAATTCCTCTAGCTCGTTGTTGACCGCAATGCGGATCGCCTGAAAGGTTCGGGTGGCGGGATGTTTGCCGGGTTCGCGAGTCGGAGCCGCCGCTGCGACGATGGCGGACAACTGCGCCGTAGTGGTGATCGGCGCTGACTGGCGGGCTGTAATCAGGGCGCGGGCGATCCGCCGGTGAAACCGCTCCTCGCCCAATTCCGCCAGCACCCGCTCCAATTCCGCCGCACTCACTTGCTGCAACCATTCCGCCGCGCTTAAACCACTCTCCGGGTCCATCCGCATATCCAGCGGCCCGTTGTGACTGAAGCTGAAGCCTCGCGCCGGGTCGTCCAACTGCGGCGAGGAAACCCCCAAATCCAGCAATACCCCGTCCATTTGTCCGCTCAGGCCCTGCTGTTCAACCGCTTCGGCCAGGCGGCTGAACGCGGTTTTGACAAAGGTAAAGCGGACATCCTCGCCAAACCGTATTGCCGCGCACTGTTGCGCGGATGGATCGCGATCCAGCGCCAGCAGTCGCCCCTGTGGCCCAAGCTGTTCCAGGATGGCGGCGGCATGTCCGCCTCGGCCAAAAGTCGCGTCCAGATAAACGCCATCAGGTCGAATATTCAGCGCAGCCAGGGTTTCGGCCAGCAAAACGGGCTGATGCGGCAATGCTGCTGAGCGGGTCATGCGCTAGAACGCCAGCGCATCCAGATCGGGCAAGGAATCCCCGTCTTCAGCACTGGTCAGCAGCGCGTCGCGCCAGGCATTCCAGGCTTGCTCATTCCAGAGTTCAAATTTATTGCCTTGACCCACCAGCACCACCCGTTTTTCCAAATTGGCAAACTCTCGCAATGGCGCTGGCAAAAGAATCCGGCCGCTGGCATCCAGGCAACAGTCCTCGGCATGCCCCAATAGCAGCCGCTTCAGGGCGCGGGCGCGGGCGTTAGTGCTGGAAAGCTGGAGCAGTTTGCGCTCGACTTCTTCCCAAACCGGCAGTGGGTACAACAGCAGGCAACGGTCGCGATCAATCGTTAGCACCATCTGGCCGTTGGCCGAATCCAGCACTGGCTGGCGGTATTTGGCCGGGATAGCCAGCCGACCCTTGCCATCCAGCGATAGCGAACTAATGCCTCGAAACAATGCAGCGCCTTTTGAGTCTCTGGCCGCCACCGCGCCCCACTTTAACCCACTTTACGCCACTAACTATAGGTAGGGCGGCTTGCTGCTGTCAAGCAAAGCCGCTGTTTAGAAATGTGAATAAATTATTTATTTTACAATAGGTTAAATTTTATAAAAAATCGGCGATTCGCCAGAATGTTGCGGCGGAGTCAGGGTGTCTGTGGTGAGTCGGCGCAATGAGGGAAAACCGGGATCGCCTTGGCAATAAGCCTGATCTATACCCGTCAGGGTATTCGCCGGGATATTTGATGCATGTTAAAGAGAAAGAGGAACCGGCCTGTAAGCCGGGTTCTGTCGAGGACGGTCATTCATCTGCGACGCCTGTCGCCAGACGCCTGTAGCGACCTACCCAGGAGCCGTGCGGACCACACGCGATGCCCCTCTATTTGGTCTTGCTCCGGGCGGGGTTTACCGTGCCGTCGCTGTTGCCAGCGGCGCGGTGCGCTCTTACCGCACCTTTTCACCCTTACCAGCTCTCGCAGGCGAGAGCGTAGGCGGTTTGTTTTCTGTGGCACTTTCCGTCGGCTTGCGCCGCCCAGGCGTTACCTGGCGCCCTGTCCTGTGGAGCCCGGACTTTCCTCCATACCGCAAGGGCGATACAGCGACCGTCCAGCCGGTTCCCGCAATTAGTGTCCCTTGCCGCGCCATGATTAACAAGCGCGAATTACGCTCAATCGGGATCGGGGTTGCCACTCAGGGTCAACGCCAGGTTGTACAACGGCTTTTTCGCCAGACCGGTCAGTTTGGCGGCGACCACCACCGCCCGGCTGAGCGGCAATTCCGCCAATAGCGCGATGAGCAAGCGCCGGTTATCAGGGGTATCCGCTTCGTTGGCAGTGGTTGCGCCGTGGGCCAGGACCACAAATTCGCCCTTGCGCCGGTTGGGAGCCGCGTCCAGCCAGCCGATCAGTTCATCCAGGGTCGCGCCGTGGACTTCTTCAAAGCGTTTGGTCAGTTCGCGGGCGATCACGGCTCGCCGCTCGCCGCCAAAAATCGCCGCCATATCGGCCAGGGTTTCGGCGATCCGGTGGCTGGCTTCCAGTAATACCAAAGTGCGGGTTTCCGCCGCCAGGGTTTGCAGGCGTTCGCGGCGAGCTGTTGATCGAGCAGGTAAAAAGCCTTCAAAGACAAAGCGATCCGTCGGTAATCCGGCTACTGATAATGCCGCCAGAATGCTGCTCGGTCCAGGTATCGGGATCACCGGCAAGCCCTGTTGCCGCAACTCGCGCACCAGCGGAAAACCGGGATCGCTGATCAAGGGCGTGCCGGCGTCCGACACCAGCGCCAGCGTCTTGCCTTCGCGCAGCCGGGCGACGATCTGCTCCAGGCGGTCGCGTTCGTTATGTTCGTGCAGCGACAGCAGCGGGGTTTCAATCCCGAAATATCGCAACAGTTGCCCGGTGTGGCGGGTATCTTCCGCCGCGATGCAATCCACTTCCCGCAACACCCGCAAGGCGCGGGCGCTGATGTCCTCAACATTGCCAATCGGTGTCGCCACGACGTATAACGCCCCGGATTCGACCGCCATTTCGCCAGCCTCCCTGTTTTTTGTGTGAACTGTTGGAAACCTTGATGATGCCTTTTGCCGCCGGAGACCGCTGTTGAACAGCCGCGTTGCCCAGGGAACCGCCGCCGAGGATTTGGCTTGCCGCCATCTGGAAGCGCACGGTCTGATCCTGATCGCCCGCAATTTTCGGGTGCGCGGCGGCGAACTGGATCTAATTATGCGCGATGGCGAGCAACTGGTGTTTGTGGAAGTGCGCAGCCGCCGTTCCTGTCGTTATGGCGCTCCCGCCGAATCGGTGACCCGCGTCAAGCAGCAGCGGTTGTTGCAAACGGCGGCGATTTATCTGCAACGCCAGGCGATTGATCCGCCCTGCCGCTTCGATGTGGTGGCGATTATCCAGACCGGCGATTCGCCGCAGATGGAATGGATTCGGGATGCTTTTCAGCTTAATTGAAATGACTGCCTGCCGCTATTGATGTGGTGAATCACTAACGCACTTGCACTGTTTAATTGGGAGAATGTTTAATGACCAGCATGATTTTGACCTATTGTGGTGACCGTATTACTATCAACCCCGATGTTTGCAATGGCAAACCGACATTGCGCGACAAGCGCATCAGTGTGCAAACTGTGCTGGAGTTTTTGAGCGCGGGCGAAACAGCAGATGAAATTCTGCATCAATATCCGAGCTTGGAACCTGAAGATATTACAGCCTGCCTGAAATTCGCCACACGTTTGATGGAGCAACATTACACTCTGCAAACAGTTGCGTAGAATGGCGCATTTTTTGATTGACGCCAACTTGCCATACCATTTCTCGCTATGGCGTGGCGATAACTATTTGCATGTATTCGATCTCAATGATGAGTGGCCGGATAGCCAAATCTGGAATTATGCTAAGGAGCATGATCTGATCATCGTCACTAAGGATGCTGATTTTTCAGACCGGATTATCTTAAGCGAACCTCCTCCTCGCGTGATTCATATTCGGATCGGCAATATGAAGATACGGGATTTGCACATTTTTCTGCATCGCATCTGGCCCAACATCTGCAATCTCATTGCAACTCATAAACTGATCCGAATCTATCCTGATTATATTGAGTATATCGGACCAGGTTAATATGAAAAATTTTCCACGCTATTGCCATAATTGCCGAGTATTTTCTCAATGACTGTTAATCGCACTGCCGAATTATCCGAATTAATGACCCGCCGCATCCTGATTCTGGACGGCGCAATGGGCACCATGATCCAGAGCTACCGGCTGCAAGAAGCTGATTATCGCGGCGAACGGTTCCGCGATTGGCCCAGCGATATTAAGGGCAATAATGATCTGCTGGTTTTGACGCAATCGGCGATTATCCGCGAGATTCACGCCGCTTATCTGGATGCGGGCGCGGATATTCTTGAAACCAATACCTTTAATTCCACTTCCATTTCCATGCGCGATTACGGCATGGAAAGCCTGGTGCCGGAATTAAATCGGGCAGCGGCGCGATTGGCGCGAGAAGTCGCTGATGAATTCACCGCACGCAATCCGGCCAAGCCGCGCTTTGTCGCGGGCGTGCTTGGCCCGACCAGCCGCACCGCCAGTTTGTCGCCGGATGTGAATAATCCAGGCTTCCGTAATGTCCATTTCGATGAATTGGTCGCAGCCTATACCGAAGCCGCGCAGGGATTAGTTGAAGGCGGCGCAGATATTCTGCTGGTCGAGACTATTTTCGACACGCTGAACGCTAAAGCGGCAGTGTTCGCGCTTCAGCAATTCTTTGATCAAAGCGGTATCCGGTTGCCGGTGATGATTCCGGCACGATTACCGACGCTTCGGGCCGCACTCTGTCCGGGCAAACCACGCAAGCCTTCTGGAATTCGCTGTCGCATATTCGCCCGCTGTCGTTCGGGCTGAATTGCGCGTTGGGCGCAACGCAATTGCGGCCCTACGTCGCCGAATTGGCGCGGATTGCCGATACCCACGTTTCCGCTCATCCCAACGCCGGTTTGCCGAATGCCTTTGGCGAATACGATGAAACGCCAGAGCAAATGGCGGCCATTATTCGCGAATTTGCCGAAAGCGGCTTTCTCAATATCGTTGGCGGTTGTTGCGGCACGACTCCAACCCATATCCGCGCCATTGCCGAAGCGGTGCAGGATTTGCCGCCGCGCTCCATTCCAGCCATTCCGCCGCAATGCCGGTTGGCGGGATTGGAGCCGTTCAACATTGGCGCGGATTCGCTGTTTGTCAATGTCGGCGAGCGGACTAATGTCACCGGATCGGCGGTGTTCAAGCGGCTGATTAAGGCAGGTGACTACAACGCCGCTCTCGATACCGCCCGCCAGCAGGTTGAAAGCGGTGCGCAGATCATTGACGTGAACATGGATGAAGGGATGCTGGATTCCAGGGAAGCGATGGTCACGTTTCTGAATCTGATCGCCGCCGAACCGGATATTAGCCGGGTGCCGGTGATGATTGACTCGTCCAAGTGGGAGATTCTGGAAGCGGGCCTGAAGTGCATTCAAGGCAAGCCAGTAGTGAATTCGATCAGCATGAAAGAAGGCGAAGCCGAGTTTATTCGCCAGGCCCGGCTGATTCATCGTTACGGCGCGGCGGCGATAGTCATGGCCTTTGACGAACAGGGCCAGGCGGACACTGAAGATCGCAAGTTCGCCATTTGTCAGCGGGCTTATCGGATTCTCACCGAACAGGTCGGCTTTCCGCCGCAGGACATTATTTTCGATCCCAATATCTTTGCGGTCGCCACCGGCATCGAAGAACACAATCATTATGCGATGGATTTCATTGCCGCCACCCGGCGCATTAAAACCGAATTGCCGTATGCACTGATTTCCGGCGGCGTTTCCAATGTGTCGTTCTCGTTCCGGGGCAATAATCCGGTGCGCGAGGCGATTCATTCGGTGTTTCTCTATCACGCCATTCACGCCGGGATGAGCATGGGCATTGTCAACTGCCGGGCAATTGGCGATTTACGAGGACATTCCGCTGGAATTGCGGGAGCGAGTGGAGGACGTGATTCTTGACCGCCGCCCCGATGCGACCGAGCGACTGTTGGAGATTGCCGATCAGTACAAGGATAACGACGCTTCAGCGGGAAAAGCGCCCAAAAATGAAAGCGCCGACTGGCGTTCCTGGCCCGCGACCAAGCGGCTGGAACACGCGCTGGTCAAGGGCATTGACGAGTTTATTGAGACCGATACCGAGGATGCCCGCCAGCAGGCTGAACGGCCGTTGCATGTGATCGAAGGGCCGCTGATGGACGGGATGAACGTGGTCGGCGATCTGTTCGGCGCGGGCAAGATGTTCCTGCCGCAAGTGGTGAAATCGGCGCGGGTGATGAAAAAGGCGGTGGCTTATCTGATCCCGTTTATCGAGGCGGAACAGGCCGACGGTCAACGCCGCAGCAATGGCCGGATCGTGCTGGCGACGGTCAAGGGCGATGTGCATGACATCGGCAAGAACATCGTTGGGGTGGTGCTTCAGTGCAACAACTTTGAGGTGATTGATCTGGGCGTTATGAACGCCGGGGCAGAAGATTCTCGACGCGGCGCGGGAACATGGCGCCGACATGATCGGCCTGTCCGGGCTGATTACGCCGTCGCTGGATGAAATGGTCAACGTCGCGAAGGAAATGAATCGGCAGGGTTTTACCGTGCCGTTGCTGATCGGC
>JAAUTD010000135.1 GCA_012031845.1 Synechococcaceae cyanobacterium SM1_2_3 | reverse complement strand
TCCGCAGCCCGATAGCGGCAGCTATGAAATTGGAGTGAAGTTTCTGATATTTATGAGGATGAATATAACGCCTCAAGAAATATCTGGAAAATCTGGCGGATTACTCAGCGGCGCGGTAAACCGGCCAAGACTTTCGTTTACGGGTTCAAAAACCGTTCGGGGTGAGCCTGTCGAACCCCGTTTTTACCGATGAATGCCCTTCGACAGGCTTAGGGCGAGCGGATGGAGCGAAAGTCCTAGCGGCAATACGACTCCTCTGAGCCATTCAAGAGGAGTTATGGAGATAGAGAGCGGCGGAGTATGCTATTACTGTCAGTTACTCCATCCAAATGGGCAGCTTTGGCAAAGCGATCCTCTACTAATCCGGCCATCTGATTATCGGCAATCAGATGAAACCGCACCATTAGATCTGCGATTTTCTGCATCTCTTCCTGTTTCGGCACAAACAAATCATAGCGAATCCGATTTTCTGGAGTATTCATTGCGTACTCCACCAGATCGATGGGTTGATTCCAGTACGTTGAAGCAATTTGGGCGGCTTCCCGATAATTGCGCATCGCCCATAGCCCAGAGCGAGCAGCCCCTTCAACCAGCAATTCCACGATAGCTGGTTCTTTCTTAATCAATCGCTGCTTAACCACTGCCAAATTACAGATAAAACCCGGCCACACCTCTTCTACATAAAAAACCCGCTTGGCGATTCCGCCGCGCAACGTCTTGGCCGCGAAGGGTTCGCCGACATAGTAGGCATCCAGAGAGCCAGCCGCCAGCGCCGCCGCCATGTCAGGTGGATTCATTTCAACCACATTGATTTGACCCATCAGCCCTTGATCTTCCATCAATTGATGGATGCTGAGATAGTGCCCAGAATGACGCAGGGGAACCGCCACGGTTTTTCCCGCCAAATGACTCAGGCTGGTGGCATTTATATCCGCCCGGCACCAGTGTGCTTTCGTGGCGATTGCCGATAAAAACTACTTTGACTTCTTCTCCCTGCTGTCTAAGGACGATAGACAAAGGCGCAATCATAAAAGCTGCGTCAATCTGATCATTACGCAGGGCATTGCCCAACTCGGCAAAAGATGAAAATTTCACCGCCTCAAACCGTACTTTCCCCTGATTCCGGCTGACATAATCCAGCAAGGGCGCCGCCAAATTACTAATGACCGGCATATAACCCAATCGCACGACTCTTCTCGTTTCACGCTCCACGCTAAAGTTATAGTGCAATATCGAAATAAAAATGAGCCAGCCGAGGGATATGGCAAAGATTCGCCAACCCATTGACCATTGCCGAAGTCTGATCCAGTCATATGGCATAACTCACTCCGAGCATGAGAAATAGTTCATCCCGAAGATCTCCTAAAACCGTATTCTTTTGCGGGTCGCGCGGGCGCGAAAACTCCAGGCGACGATTGAAAATCACTTGAGCGGGGCGACCCCCAAGCACCACAATCCGGTCGCCCATCAGCAATGCGTCATCAACATCATGTGTCACTACCAGAGTGGTTTTATTAAACAGTTCATGCATATTGACAATTTCTTCGCGAATTTTCATCTGGGTTAAAAAATCCAGGCCATTAAACGGCTCATCCATGATCAGCACATCAGGACTGGCGACCAGTGCTCTTGCCAATTCAGCACGACGCTGCATTCCACCTGACAGTTGATGAGGATAATGTTGTTCAAAAGTGGTTAGATCAACCATATCAATATATTCCTGGATTTTTTCCTGTCGCGCTTTGGCGTCCTTCAGTTGGCGAACGCCCAACTCTACGTTCTGCCAAACCGTCATCCACGGTAATAAGCCGCTGTGCTGAAAAACGAAAATATGGTCGGAACTGGGGCCAGTGACCACTTGACCATCAATAATAACTTGCCCGCTAATCTGCTGATCGAATCCGGCAATGATGTGAAGCAAGGTTGATTTTCCACATCCAGACGGCCCTAGCAGACAGACCATCTCATTTTCCTGGAACTCAAGATGTGGAATATCCAGGATATGCATCAAGCCGCCCAGATCATAAGGATCACCGGATCCTCGTCGGCCAAGGCGCCGGTTCGGATAGGACTTGCGCAAATTTTTAATCAAAATATGGCCCATAATTAATAGACCCTCCCCGGTAACAAGAGGGTCAATCGCCTCATCAGGATATCGAGCGTAATTCCAATCAGGCCAATCATGATCATGCCGACTATGACATAGTCCATACGCAAGGCGTTTCTCGAATCCAGGATCAGATAACCGAGACCAGAACGGACCGCGATCATCTCAGCGGCGACAACTACTAGCCACCCAACGCCCATCGTCAAACGCAAAGCGGTTAATATGACTGGCATCGTCGAAGGAATAATAATTTTGGTGACTGTTTCCCATCGGCTAAACTTGAAATTGGCGGCGACCTGAAAAAAAACTGGATTAATCGTCTTGGCGGCTGTTGCCGTAGCGACTACTAACGGAAGAAAAACCGCGAGGAAAATCAGAAAAATAGCGGGTTTATCACCTATTCCAAACCAGAGCATGGCTAACGGAATCCATGCCAGCGGCGAAATAGGGCGCAGAAATTGAATAACCGGGTTTAACATCATCCTGAGCGTTTCCATCCGCCCAAGCAGAATACCTAGCGGGATAGCCAGAATAACCGCCAAATAAAATCCGGCAGTGATCCGAAAAAGACTGGCTACCGAATGCCGAAGCAAGGCGCCATTAACAATCAACTCGCCCATGCCTTGGATAACCTTGGACAGACTTGGAAATACCTGATCGCTCCAGCCGCTATAGCGGGCGGTCAGTTCCCAAATTAAAGTAATGATTGAAAACGAGATCAAGGGCAAAATCATCTGCCGACGCTTGCGATACGCTTCAACCCAATCGGAACGCCTAATCCGTCTACTCCATGAGCGATCTATTACCGCTTCATTTTTCATAAACATAGCCTTGAGTTTTAAGTCTCAGCACCGCTGGCGCTGACTATCAACGTGGTAATCATTGCAGAAAGATCATTTTCATTGACTAGAAAATCCACTACGCCCTGTTCTGCCGCGCATTGAACCAGATTAGGATAAACGCATGTTTCAAGATGTTGGGCAATGGTGACACCTGCTTTTCTTTTAATTTCGGCAAAACCGGTGGCGCCGTCATTCCCGATTCCTGTCAACAGAACACCAATAGCATGATGTTCAAAAACATGAGCAGCGGAAGAGAAAAGCGCGTCTAATGGCTGTTCAGCAGATTCGCCCGTTTTTAGGCAGGCTTCCCGATTGGAATTCATCTGTAAGGTCATGGCGTTTTCATAGGAGCTGATATAACAGACGCCTTGCTCAATAACCAAACCGTCCTCGGCGACTTCGACTTTCCAAGGAACATTCTGGGCAAATTTTTTTACAAATGCAGGGAGAATTTTTGGAGAAATTTCCTGAATAATAATCGCCGCCGCCGGCAGATTAGGCGACAGATTGGCGAACAGCCGCAAGCAGGTGTTAGGACCGCCCAAGGTTGTGCCAATGGCCAGCAGATAATCCAGTGGTTGAAAGCCATAACGTTCGGCCAGGCGCTCGCGGCTGTCCCATTGTCGCAGTTTGACCCGGCGAACATTCTGCATATTGACTACGGCGGCAAGTTTGACCCGATCAATCAATTGCTGTTTGGCGCGATGGATATCACGGGAAATAGCGCCGGAAGGCTTGGGCAGAAAATCGACTACACCCAACCGTAACGCTTCAAAAGTAATCGCGCCATCGCTGAACAGCGAACTTAGCACCACGATTGGAACTGGCGATTCGATCATGATATGGCGAATAGCGGTAACGCCATCCATCACTGGCATATCAATATCCAGCGTAACAACATCTGGATGCAGCGCTTTTATTTTTTCCAGACCTTCCTGTCCATTCCGGGCAAAGCCGACAATTTTAATATCAGGGTCAGATTCCAGCAGTTCGCTAACTGCTTTAACCATAAAGGCTGCGTCATCCACCACCAGAACCTTTATTTTTCCATCTATGGATTCTCCGCCGGTCAGCACTAAAGCAAACAAAAACCTGAATACCGCATCGCCCTTTTTATGGGATTCAGATCAACTATGACCTGCGGGTTTCTGGATAACCCATTGGACTGTCGCTGGGTTTCCTTCTCCTGATCGCCAAATCCTGGTGTCTGGCGACTTGCCGGTTGATCGCAATGTTCGCCAGTTCATAAACATCGAGAATCAGGGAAATACGGCCATCCCCGATAATGGTCGCGCCGGACAATCCACTTTTTTCCTGTAAATAATCTACCAATGGCTTGATAACAACTTCTTCCTGTCCAAGCAATTCATCAACCACCAATCCGATTTTCCGCAGTCCCGCATTGACAATAACCACGAAAGATTTATTAGCATCCGCTTGAGTGATGGTATTTCAAACAGCGTGGACAAACGGAAAATAGGCATGGTTTTCCCGCGAAGATGAATCACTTCGGCGCCTTCCACGGTGGTAATATCCTTGGCGAAAATTCGCAAGGTTTCTTCCACATTTGCTAAAGGAACAGTAAACAGATGCTCGCCAACCCGCACCATTAACGCCGCAATAATGGCCAGCGTCAGCGGGATTTTTAAACGAATGCATGTCTGAATACCAACGGCTGATTCAATTTCAATCGTTCCATTCAACCTCTCGATATTTTTCTTTACCACATCCATGCCAACGCCGCGTCCAGATGTACTGGTGATTTGCTTTGCCGTGGAGAAACCGGGCAGCATGACTAAACGCAGCGATTCCCGATTGGACATACGATCCAGTTCTTCCCTGGAGGATAATCTCCGTTCCAACGCCTTGGTTTTGATGACAGACGGATCAATGCCTCTGCCGTCATCAATAATTTCAATCACCACATGATTACTCTCATGGTAGGCTTCCAAAACCAACACGCCAACCGGTGATTTACCCAATTGTTTGCGTTCCACCACTGTTTCAAAACCGTGATCGACGGCATTGCGGATAATGTGAATCAACGGGTCAGACAGTTCTTCAATAATCATTCGATCCAGTTCGGTATCTTCGCCCCGGATTTCCAGTTGCACCTGTTTGGCTGTGCCGTGGGTTAAATCATGAATCAGCCGGGGATAGCGGTTGAAAAGTTGAGCAATCGGCAGCATCCGTACTTTCATCACTCCTTCCTGAAGTTCATTAGACGTTCGGCTTAACGAGATGACTGCTTCGCCTAAGCGGTAAGTGAATGTTCTGATCAGTTTCATCTCTTTCGGGTCAAGATTGGCATTGACCTTCAGGTGCTGCTGCAAAGTTTTCATCTCATTAAGCAATTGCATAAAATAGGAGCGGTCAACGATCAGTTCTCCCACCTGATTCATTAGCATATCAATCTTCTGGGCATCCACCCGCACGCTTTTTTTGAAAACCCGCTCGCCTGCGCTCGATGTGGGTTCCGTCTTGGATGGTTCACCCGCGCCTACTCGGATGGCTTCTCTAGCCGCAACCGGCTCCGTAATCAGCACCGGCTGGAATGGGGCGGCCGGAGCAGTTGACATGAGTTCATCAGGGAGTGCGGTTATGGCGGCAGGCGTGGCAAAAGAGGGCTGTTTTTCTTCTTCAGGATCATCGATTTCCCAGTTCTCTTCGGCGATTTGCGCCTCTGGTGTCGCAGCCGACGCCATCAAATTCGCCGATTCAGGTTCCTGCAATAGCTGATCGCTGTACTGCGGGAAAAATTGGATAACTTTGGCAAGATATGACGCCATGAAGTCCAGTGAAACTTCCTGTTCCATCGCTACAGCTTGCTGCGCCGCCAGGATTTCGTCGCCCCACTGCTCATAAAGCGTCCCCAGCGCTTGGTATCCCATGTAATTCGCTGAAGAATTGAGAGCTTTAATGCGGTCAAGGCATTGCTCCAGCCCTTCAAAAGGATCAGGCGCCGAGGCTAATTGTTGAGTTATTCCATATAGAAACGCCAGATTTTCCCGCAATTGAGCAATGAAAATGACGAATAGCTCTCGATCATATTCCTCCTCATAAATTTCAATTTCCGGCTGAGGTTGCAGAGGCTCCGCAACCGGGTCAACGCTCACCGTCTCTGCTACTGTCGGCGTCTCATTTTCCCCAATATCCGCCATATCACCATTCGCGTCTTCTCCCTGAATGATTCGCTCCAGATGTGCAATCAAGTCATCAACCGAAGTGCCTTCAGTCGGTGAGTCGGCCAAATCCGCAACCAGCATGGCAATGCGATCCTTGGCAATAATCAGGGTCTCAACAATGGCGGGACTGGAGGATTTTTTCCCTTGCCGAAGCAAATCCAGCAAGTCTTCCAACTTATGGGACAACGCCACGATCCTGGCAAAGCCCATAAATTGCGAAGCGCCCTTGATGGTGTGAACCGGGCGGAACACGGTATTCAGCAATTCCCGATTAGTCGGATCCGCCGCCAGCCGTAATAAAGCGGATTCCATCGTTTCCAGATGCTCGTTGGCTTCAGTGATAAAGTCGTTAATCAGCGATGGATCAGATTCAAACATGATGGTTTTCCGTCAATGACCTGCGGATCGGGACCAGCTAAAACAGTCGCGCGCCGACCCAGCCCAGTGATTTAGCCTTTCTCCAGACTTTCAATCAATCTGAGGATTTCTTCCGACTTGTGCTTATTGATAAAGCCAATCGCATGCAGCCGCTCCACATCGTCGCGATATTTTTCTTCATCCAGATTGGAGAGAAAAAGGATGCGGGCGGCGCTGTCATAGCGCAAAATTTCACGGGCAGCGCTGAGTCCATCCATGCCGTCCATCGTAATATCCATCGTGACCAAATCAGGAGCCAGCGACTTGTAGAGATCCAGCGCCTCAAAGCCGTTTTTGGCTTCGCCGACGATAATATGGCCCGGCGGCTTTAAAACTTTACCCAACAGTTTCCTCATCATTGAAGAATCATCAACCACCAGAATGCGTATGCCCATCGTCTACTCCATCATCAAGGTCCCTGCGCTGTTTAATGCGATACAGCAGTGAACGTCTCTGAATCCGTCGCCGATCCACCGGAGCTGACGTTTCTCAACCGGCGAATTTCTTCCACCCGCAAAATCCGGTTGAAATCCAGCAGAATCAACAACCGGTCGCCAATGTCGCAAACCCCTTGCAGGTATTGGCTTTCCAGTCCGGCGACGACAATATCCGGGGGGGGTTCAATGGCGTCGCGGTCTACTTTCAGCACTTCGGTCACGGCATCTACGATAAACCCGGTAATCCGCCCGCCAATGTCCAGAATCAGAATCCAGTTCTTGCCCGGATTCTGGCGCTCGGTGGATAAATTCAGCCGCTTGCGTAAATCAATGACCGGAATAATGTTGCCGCGCAGATTGGTCACGCCTTCGACAAAGGACGGCGCATTCGGCACCGAGGTAATCGGCGCGCCCCGGATAATTTCCTGCACCATCAGAATATCCACTCCGAACAGCTCCTTGCCGTTGACGAACCCCACCAGTTGCATCAATTGGTCTTTTTCGGAGTCTTCCACCCGTCGGCTTGCATACAGATCAGCCATGTTCGCGTTCCTCATTCCCCATCAATTAGCATGCTGGGCCGGGGGACCCGCGCTCTCAGAAGTTTCCCGGCCCGGATCAGGTCAGCCGGCCTGCCATTGGCTGGATGGGGCCGGGGTGAGCGGCGCTGGATTTTTGACGATGCGGAATTGCTGCACCTGTTCGGTCAACTGGCGGGAGCTATTCTGCAAGTCCTGGCTGGTGCTGACCACACCACCAGCCCGTTCCACCGTGCGCCGTGCGCCTTCGGCGGAGGCCTGGGCGATCTCCATGATTTTCTGGGCGCGTTGCGCCTGCAAGTCGGTCATGCCGGTCATTTGCGCGGTGCGCTCCACTACGCTCTGCATTTCTGCGCTGATGGCCCCGGCGCCTTTACTGGCGTCAGCCACCAGCGCGGCAATCTGCTTCGACTGCTCCATCAAAGCAGTGAGGGCTTGCTGGGCGGCTTCACGGCGCGCGCCCTGTTCGCCCGCCATACCGCCGATCTGTTGCGCCAAGGTATTCAGTTCGCTCATCAGAGTGCGTACCTGCTCGGTATTGGCGATCAGCAGGCTGGCGGTCCGGGCGATGCCCTCGATAGCCTGCATGTTGATCTGGCCGCTCTCGTCAATCTTGATCAGCGCCTTCTGTGCTTCGTCGCTCAGTTTGGAGCCTTCATTGACCCGGTGGGTGGAATCCTTGATCAGCCGGGTAATTTCCTTGGCGGCTTCCGAGGCCCGTTGCGCCAGTTTTCCAACTTCATCGGCGACCACCGCGAAGCCTTGCCATGCGCTCCAGCCCGGGCGGCTTCAATCGCCGCGTTCAGCGCCAGCAGGTTGGTCTGCTCGGCGATTTCGGTAATAACGCCAATGATTTCGGAAATTTGTTCCGACGATTCCGCGATGGAACGCATCCCGCTGACCGTAGACACAACCGAACGACTACCTTCTTCGGCGGCGCGCAGCGAGGCTTTGCCGTATTCGGTGGCTTGTGTCACCGCCCGACCCATTTCGGCCACCGCCTGACTGATCTGGTTGATGGCCTGGGTCACATCCACCACTTTTTCACCCTGTCGGCGAGCAGTTTCCACCACCTTTGCCCCGGTCTGGCCCATTTCTGATACCCGTTCCAGAGTCGTGTTGACCTCGCGGTTCTGCGCCGCCGCCGAAGCGGCAACCTGCTCAACATCTTTCAGCAAGACGGCCACGGTCGCGTTGGATCGCTCGGCGGCTTCTTTTTGCGCCAATGAGGCTTGCGCCACCTGCGCGGCTGTGCCGCCCATTTCGGCAATAATTCGGGCAGCGGTTTCGGCCTGCTCGACTTCGACTTGAGCGCGGTCGCGGTTGGCCGAGGCTCGTTGCGCAATTTCATTGGCGTTGGCGCCCACGCTGACCGCAGTGTTGCTGACCACGCCAAAGGAACTGCGGATGACCTGCATCATGTGGTTGAAAGCAGCCGCGGTGCGGCCGATTTCGTCGCGGCTGGTCACCGGCACATCCAGGGTTAGATCACGGGTATTGGACACTTGGGCAATTGTGTTCGCCAGTTGGTTGACCGGGCGGGTGATGCTGCGGGCAATGACCCAGCCGAACAGGGTTGCCAGCAGGACGGCGAGAACCGCAGCCACTTCCGCGACCGTTCTGGAATTTCGAGCCTGGGCTAACGCTTTGGCGACTTCGATATCAACCTGCTCGCCGTTTAAACGCACCATCGCTCTCAAGTGTGCGAGACCCTGCCGTTCCAGATTTGTAATTCGCTCTGTGTACATGGCGGAAAACTGGGCATGCAGTTTCTCCGAGCGGGATAATTCCTCTTTCAGCTTATTGAAGTGTTTTTTGAATTCATCAGCGGTCAAGTCATGACTTCGACCAATAGGCGGGTTGCCTCTGGGGCATTGCCCGGTTTGGCCGCGTCGCCAGTCGGGCGTCTTGGCTCGGCGGTATTGCCGCCAAAAACGGCGTCGCGAATGGATCGCGCCGCCGCGTACAGGCGTTGGTGGGCTTGGCGCAGGGCATCAATATCTTCACGCGTAGACGGGGGTTTCAGCGCGAACTCGACGCGCCAGCGATCAAAGGCCGCCGCTTCATCGCCGTCCATGCGAAGCGTTTGACCAAGGGTGATCATCTCAAGAGATCGCGCCTGGAGCGCCAGGACATCTCCAC
>JAAUTD010000134.1 GCA_012031845.1 Synechococcaceae cyanobacterium SM1_2_3 | reverse complement strand
CGATGCCAGCGCGGCTTCGCGGATGGAGGGCGGCACCGAAGTCAGCGCGGCCCGACCGGCATGATAATCACCGGCAGGGTCATCAGGCTCAGCACCAGACCACCCACCAGCGGCGCGGAGCGCGGCAGGCCAAAGAAGTTGATGTACACCGCCAAGCCCAGCAGACCAAACACAATCGAAGGCACCGCCGCCAGATTGTTGATGTTGACTTCGATGATGTCGGTCCAGCGGTTCTTGGGCGCGAACTCTTCCAGATATACCGCTGTGGCGATGCCTATCGGGAACGACAGCAGGAAAGTCACCAGCAGGGTATAGAACGACCCCATCAACGAGCCGCGAATGCCGGCCATTTCCGGTTCCCGCGAATCGCCGTTGGAGAACAGGATCGTGTTGAACTGCTTCTGGATCTTGCCAGCGGCCAGCAGCTTGTCCACCCAGCCGATCTGGTTGTCCTTCACCGGACGTTCGGATTCATCGAGGCTGCGGTCAATGTTGCCCTTGACCAGGGTGTCTACCCCGGCGCTGGCCAGCAGCCAGATCTCCTGCTCGGAGCCGATCAGCGCGGGAGATGCCAGCACCCGGCGTTGCAGCTCGATGGCCCCACCCGAACTGACCAGCGCTTCGAGCGCACGCAACTGGGAGCGTCCTTCGACATTGGGGAACAGTTGTTTCAGACCAGCGCGAACCAGTTCGGCGTAATCGGCGCTTTGCAAGGTCTTCTCATCGCGGGCGCCCTGCGGATCGATGACCGCCGGATCGAACTTGATTGGCACCTGGATATAGGTCTGCATGAAGGCCGGATAGCCTTTGGCGATGATGTTGCCGAACATCAGCACGACAAAGGCCAGGCCCAGGCTGACCGCAATCAGCCCGTACAGCCGAAAACGGAACTCGGCGGCGTGGCGGCGGGGCAGACTGGCGTTCACCAGGGTCTTGATGTCGCGTTTCAGAGTGGCCGGCGCACCGGCGGCGGAAGTGGACTTATTCATATTGCTCCCGATATCTGCGCACCACTTGCAGGGCGATGATGTTGAGGATCAGCGTCACCACGAACAGCATTAAGCCGAGGGCGAACGCCGCCAGGGTCTTGGGGCTGTCGAATTCCTGATCGCCGGTGAGCAGGGTCACAATCTGCACCGTCACCGTCGTCACCGCTTCCAGCGGATTAGCGGTCAGATTGGCCGAGAGGCCCGCCGCCATCACCACGATCATGGTTTCGCCAATGGCGCGGGACACCGCCAGCAGGATACTGCCGACAATGCCGGGCAGGGCGGCGGGCAACAATACCCGCGTGATGGTTTCCGACTTGGTGGCGCCCAGGCGTAGGAGCCATCGCGCATGGACTGCGGCACGGCGTTGATCACGTCGTCGGACAGCGAGGACACGAACGGAATGATCATGATGCCCATGACCAGACCGGCGGCCAATGCGCTTTCCGAAGCGACCTGTAGACCCATCGAAGTTCCAATTTCGCGGATCAGCGGCGCGACAGTCAGCGCGGCGAAGAAGCCATAGACCACCGTCGGGATGCCGGCCAGCACTTCCAGCGCTGGTTTGGCGAAGGCGCGGAATTTCGGCGTGGCGTACTCGGACAGGAACAGCGCCGACATCAGGCCAATCGGCACCGCAATCAGCATGGCGATGCCGGAAATCAGCATCGTCCCGGCGAACAGCGGCACTGAGCCAAACGAACCGGAAGAACCGACCTGATCAGCGCGGAGCGCGGTTTGCGGACTCCAGTGCAGCCCGAACAGGAAATCCAGTAAGGATACTTTCTGGAAGAACAGGACGGATTCAAACAGCACCGAAAGAATAATGCCCAGCGTGGTGAAGATAGCGACGGTGGAGCTGGCGATCAGAAAGACATTGACCACCTGCTCGACCCGGTTGCGGGCGCGCAGCTTGGGCGCGATGTTGCGCCAGGCATAGGCCATGCCGAGACTGCCAAGAGTTAGAACGATGACCCAGAGCGCGGCGTTGCCGATGAAGCGCAGCCGCTGGTATGCTCTGCCGCCGCCAGCATGGCCGGATCAGGGTTGCTGGAGACAAAATTGCCGCCGATCAGGTTTTTGAGGTCGTTGACCATCAGATTAAGCCGATCCGGCGGCAGATTGCGCAGTTCCGGCGGCATGGCGGCGACCACCATGTCAATGATGACGCCCTGTTGAAAGGCTGCCCAGAGGGCGAATACCGTCAGCGCCGGCAAAATACACCACAGCGCGGTGTAGGAACCGTAGAAGCTGGGCAGGGAATGCAGGTTGCGGATTTGACCGCCGGAGACCGCAAAGGCGCGGTTGCGCCCCAGATAATAGGCTCCGGTACTTAATAGCAGGAGGGTGAGAAATAGATAGGCAAGCATGGCGCGATCACCAGGTGTGCAAAAACGCCGCCCGCGTCTGGTTAAAAAATATCCAGGCGCGGGCAGCGCTTTGGGAGTGGCCCGGTTTACGGGGTCAGGGTCTTCAGGCTGTTGACGTCAGCCGCCACCTGCTTGCGCTTGGCGTCCGGCAGCGGGATCAGGCCCTTCTTGCTGAGATAGCCGTTTTGCCCATCGCCTTGTCGCTGGTGTATTCAGCAATGAATTCCTTCATGCCGGGGATGACGCCGACATGGGCTTTCTTGGCGTAGACGAACAGGGGCCGCGACACCGGATAGGTGCCGTCGGCGATGGTGTCGAAATCGGGCTTCACGCCGTTGATGGTTTCGCCCTGAATCTTGTCGAGGTTTTCTTCCAGGAAGCTGTAGCCGAAGATGCCCAGCGCATTGGGATTGGCCACCAGCTTCTGCACAATCAGATTGTCGTTTTCGCCGGCTTCGGTGAACGCGCCATCTTCACGAATGGTCTGGCAGACTTTCTTGAATTTCTTTTCATCAGACTTTTCCAGGTCTTTGACTGCGCCGAATTCCTTGCAGCCGTGATCCATAACCAGTTCGACGAAAGCGTCGCGGGTGCCGGAGGTCGGCGGCGGGCCAAGCACTTCGATCTTCTTGGCGGGCAGATCAGGGTTAATCTCATTCCAGGTCTTGAACGGGTTTTTCACCAGATTGCCGGTGCCTGGCTCCGGGACTTCCTTGGCCAACGCCAGCCAGACATCCTTGATGGTCAGCGCCATCGGCTTGTTCTTTTTGGAGGCGGCGATCACGATGCCGTCGTAGCCGACCATCATCTCGACAATTTCGGTGACGCCATTCTTGGCGCAGCTTTCGATCTCTGATTTCTTGATGGCGCGGGAGGCGTTGCTGAAGTCGGCATGCTGGACGCCGACGCCGCCACAGAACAGCTTGAAGCCGCCGCCAGTGCCGGTGGATTCCACTTTCGGGGTCTTGAAGCTGGCGTTGGATCTGCCGAACTGCTCAGCCACTGCCGTCGTGAACGGATAGACCGTGGAGGAACCCACGATGCTGATATAGTCGCGAGCGGATTGCGCATAGGCCGCGCCAGTCAGAGCAAGGGTCGCCGCCACAGCGAGAGTGAGCTTGTGCTTGAGCATGAAAAGTCTCCGGTTTGGATAGACGGGGAATTGCAGAAAAACCTTGGAACCTGCCTTATCCTGAAGTCAGGATCAAGGCAAAACCGTAAACTCAAATTACTACGGTATATCGGCTTTTATATTTCAAATTTGTGTCATTTATATTGCAAAGCCTGACTTCAAACCGTCATTTTCTCCAACATTTTGAAATGGCGATTTTTTGGGCGAATCCCTCTGGACTGAATCAGCGAGGTAGCGATGGGCGATAAAACAGTTCTGATTACGGGTTGCTCTTCGGGGATTGGGCTGTGCGCCGCCCGTGGTTTGGAACAACGCGGTTGGCGGGTATTCGCCACCGCACGGCAAACGACTGATGTGATGCGCTTGCAGGCAGAAGGTTTGGAAAGCCTGCGGCTGGATTTATGCGATTCCGCCTCGATTCAAACGGCGGTCGCGGAGATTCTTGATCGCACTGGCGAACAACTGGATGCGCTGTTCAACAATGCCGCTTATGGGCAAATGGGCGCAGTGGAGGATTTAAGCCGCGAAGCCTTGCGCGAACAGTTCGAAACCAATCTGTTCGGTACGCTGGAATTGACCAACCAGATTATTCCGGTCATGCGTCGGCAGGGCGGAGGACGGATTGTATTCAACAGCTCGGTGCTGGGACTGGTGGCGCTGCCCTATCGCGGGGCCTATGTCGCCAGCAAGTTTGCCTTGGAGGGACTGGCCGATACCTTGCGGCTGGAACTGAACGGAACTGGGATTGACATTTGCCTGATCGAGCCGGGGCCGATTCTGAGCCGGTTCCGCGATAACGCCTATGCCGCCTATCAGCGCCATATCCGCGCCGAACACAGCCCGCATCGGGAAAAATACGCCGCGATGGAAGTGCGGCTGCTCAAGGAAGGTCCGGCGGGCGCCGTTCACCCTGCCGCCGGAAGCGGTGCTGAAAAAGCTGATTCACGCTCTGGAAAGCCGTCGGCCCCATCCGCGCTATCCGGTGACCGTGCCGACCTGGCTGTTTACCGTTCTGAAGCGGTTGCTGCCGACCCGGGCGCTGGATGCCGTGCTGCGGCGGGCGGGCGGCGACGGGCGGCGGTAATGATTCACTTCCCTCTCCCTCTGAGAGAGGGCCAGGGTGAGGGTTGTTCAAGCCGAACCCGGCGCTTCCGCCACCGGTTGCGCCATTGCCCTGACCACGGGGCGCAGTTGCAACCACCATTGATCCTTGGGCCGCCGGTATTTCCAATCCACCATATCCGCCATTCGGCTGAACGGGAACACGCTCACCTTCCCTTCGACCAGTCCCATGAACGCGCCTTCCGCCGTGCCGCGATCCAGTTGCTCGGCCAGAAAATTGATGCAGTGCGCCGCCAGCCGGGTCGCCAGAATGCGGTCGTAAGGCGAAGGATTGCCGCCCTGCTGGATGTGGCCTAATACCGCGTTGCGCACGTCGAACAGATCGCGGCCTTCCTCCTCGAACAGCGCGCACATAAATTCAGTGGTGTAATGCGAATTAGCAAGTTCGTTGCGAATGGTCAGATAGAGCCGTCGTCCGCCCCGGAAACTTTCGACCATGTGTTCCACCTCGGCTTGCAGGTCTTTCAGGGTCACGCCTTCTTCGTGCAGATAAACTCGCTCTGCGCCACCGGCCAGACCGCTCATCAGCGCCAGATAGCCGCAGTAGCGCCCCATGGTCTCCACCACAAAACAGCGCCGCGACGCCATCGCCGACTGTTTGATCCGATCCAGCGCCCCGACAATCGCGTTAATAGCGGTGTCCGCGCCGATGCTCAGTTCAGAACCCGGCACGTTGTTATCAATCGTGGCCGGCAGGCAAATCATTGGGATTTTGAAGGCGGGATAGCGGTCGCGTTCGCTATGTAAAAGGTGAGCCGCCTTATAGGCCATCCAGCCGCCAATGATCAGCAGGCCCTCAATCCGGTGGGTTTCAAAGGCGCGAGCGACGGTGTAAAGCTGCTCGACGGTGGGAATATGGCGGCTGGTGCCCAGTTCCGAGCCGCCCAGCGCGGTCCAGCCTTCCACGTCGCCCCAGGTCAGTTCTTCAATCCGCCCCGCCATCAGCCCCTCGAAACTGCCGCGCACGCCGAGCAGGGTATGGCCGCGATCCAGGCCAAAACGAACAGCGGCGCGCACGGCGGGATTCATCCCGGCGCAAGGCCACCGGCGTGAATGATCGCCAGGCGGCAGCGGCGGCTGACGGGCGTCGCCACGCTGGGTGACGCCTCAGCCATCGCCTTGAAAATGTTGAACATCTCGTTGAAGTTGCCGCCGCGCAGCTCCATCGCCCTGGCGTAGTTCTGCTCGGCGATCAATTTGGCGATAGCGCGGGTTTGCTGTACGCACTGCATCAGCGGCGCCCGGTGAATCCGGTTGTAGCGGATGCCGATCACCTGCGGTTCGCTGTCCGGGGTCGCCGCCAGCAATTCCTCCACTGCGGTGTAACCGAGCAGGGTGCTCATCCAGCGATCAAAGGCGCTGGGCGTTCCGCCGCGCTGCACATGGCCGAGAATCGTCACCCGCGCATCCTCGCCCAGCCGTTCTTCCAGCACCTGCCGCACATAGTCGCAACTGATCGGCTTTCCGGCGCGATCTTCAGCGCCTTCCGCCACCACGACGATGCTGTCGCGACGCCCGGCGGCCCGGCCATTGCGCAAGCGCTCGCACATTCGATCTTCCCAGCCTTCCGGGGGCGGATTTTCCGGGATCAGCACATAGTCGGTGCCGCCAGCGATAGCGCTCATCAACGCCAGATACCCGCAATGGCGGCCCATGACCTCGATGATGAAGCTGCGCTGATGACTGGCGGCGGTGCTGGTAATGGCGTCAATCGCCTCGACGATCCGGTGCAAGGCCGAATCGGCGCCGATGGTCATATCGGTGCCGACCATATCGTTGTCAATCGAGCCGACCAGCCCGGCGATCATCAGGGCGGGATGCTGTTGCGCGGTCTGTGGGTCAATCTCGCCGGTCTCCGCCAGTTCGGCGACCAGGCTCGGCCATTCCTCACGGAATTCATTGGCCCCGGACAAACTGCCGTCGCCGCCGATCACTACCAGCCGATCAATGCCGTGCTGGATCAGATTGCGAGCGGCGCGGAGCCGACCGGCCCGGTCACGGAACGCCGCGCAGCGGGCGGTGCCGATGATAGTGCCGCCGCGATGCAGGACGCTGCCGACATCATCCCAGGACTGGGAACGGATGCGGTCGCCGCCGTCCACCATGCCCTGATAGCCTTCGTAAATGGCGTAAACAGTTGCGCCACAATGGAGCGCGGTGCGAACCACAGCGCGAACCGCCGCGTTCATGCCCTGGGCGTCGCCGCCGCTGGTGAGGACGCCAATGCGTTTGGGTACATTGCTGGTCATTTTGGAATTTCCCTATGGCTGAGGAGGAATGGCGCAAAGAGTATCACTGCCATTCCTTCCAACGTATTAACGCCGCAGTGCCGGGAACATCGCGTAAAAAAATTATGACTAATGCTAAAAAAATAATGATCAGCTAGAATTATTTTGGAGCGCACCAAGGGATATTTGTATATTGTTAAAAAATTTATATATATATTAGTGAGTTAGAATCAATTGACTTGATTGTTACGACAGTTTTTTTTGTCAATACATGACGCCAGAGGATATTTGTCGTGCCGGAAGAACTGCCACACTCATTCTGCGATCACCTTATTAACGAGCTAAAGCGACTCTGCCGGGAGGGCGTTAGCGGCACTCTCTTTGTGACCACGGAACACAGCCATTCGGCCCGTTTTGCGCTCGAACATGGTTTCATTGTTAGCATCAACTATCGAACCAAGAACGGATTGGACGCTATCCCGTTTATTAGAGGAATCAAGACGGGATCCTTTTCGTTTTCCGACGCCTATGTGTTTCGGTCTGGAACCACTGTGTTTCGGTCTGGAAACACGGCGGCTAATCTGCCTCCCACTGCTGAAATAATCCGTCTATTAAGTCTTGCACCCGAAGATTGCTCTCCCCGCCCAGTTCCCGTTCAATCCACCTCGGTCAGACCGGCGACTCATTCCGTTGCGGCTCCTATCAGCCAAAAGAATCCCCTGGCTGCAAATTCTTCGCCCACCGCCCTCCCGGTCGCCATACCGGCTAAAACCATCCTGGTTGTGGAAGACAGCGCCACGACCCGGAAAATCGTTGTAAAAATCTTGATGGACGGCGGCTACTCAGTGCTGGAAGCGGAAAATGGCCTGGCGGCATTTGCTCAACTGAGCGAGATTAAACCGGATTTGATCCTGCTGGATATTGTCATGCCCGGAATTGATGGCTACAAGGTTCTATCCATGCTTAGAAAACACGACACATTTAAACATCTGCCGGTCATCATGCTGACCTCGCGGGATGGCCTGCTGGATAAATTGCGGGGAAAATGGGTGGTTCCGACGAATACCTGACTAAACCTTTCTCTGCTGAACAATTGCTGGAAAAGGTTGGCAAATATCTCTCATCCGCCAATAAATAAATATGAACAGTCCCTGCAAGTTAATGGTGGTTGATGATTCAAAAATCATGCGCCGGTTTATGACTGATCTTTTTGCTAGCGATGACCGGATTCAAATCGTGGGCGAAGCCGTTGATGGTATTGAGGCGCTGTCCTGCATGACTAGTCTTAATCCAGATGTGATTACTCTGGATGTCAATATGCCGCGTATGGATGGGCTGACCATACTTAAACATCTGATGATTCGCAGCCCGAAACCGACCGTGATGCTCAGCACCCTGACCCAGGAAGGGGCGAAAACGACATTTGACGCCTTGCGCTATGGGGCGGTGGATTTTATTGCCAAGCCGAGTCGGCTGGACGGAGGCGAACTGGAAGCGCAGGTTGACGAAATCATTGCCAAAGTCAAACAGGCTGCCGCCGTGGCGCTGGACTCCGTGCAATATATCCGCGTCACTCGGCAAGCGAATAACTTCACATCCGCTAAATCAGGCCGTTGTGATCGCTTGGTAGTCATTGGCGCTGCTGAAGGCGGCTATGGCGCCTTGCTAAAAATTATCCCGCAATTGCGCCCGGATGCGCCGTTCGCCTATTTAACCATTCTGTACGCCGCATCGGCGCATATTGACGCCTTTGTTCGCTACCTGAACGATTACAGCGCCTTGGAAGTGCGGCGGGCGGTGGATGGCGCAGTCGTCGAGAGCGGCGTCTGCTACCTTGGCTCCGGTGATGAATATATCACCCTGACCGGCCACAGTAGCCGTTTGGTCTTGCAAGTTCACCGAGCGCCCTTTGCATCGCGGCGCGGTTCTATTGACCGGCTGATGTTTTCCGTGGCTGAAACACTGAAACAACAGGCTGTAGGCGTCATTCTGTCCGGGGCCGGGGAGGATGGTGGTGAAGGATTGGAGGAAATTAATCGTATGGCTGGTGTTACCGTCATTCAGGACCCACGGAGTTGTTTGCATAAGGATATGGCGCTCGCCGCATTGGCCCGTTGTTATCCAGAGTGTCTGCTTCCTGATGCCAAAATCGCCGCGATCCTCAACAATCTGCGATGAGACTATTGCAATCCGCGCCCCCCCGGATTTTTAAATTCAATCAAAGTAGGGAGAAGAGTTTATGCAAAGTTCAGGGCCCAAAAGACCCACGAGATCGCCAGGCATATTGAGGACTTGCCGCCTTTTACGGGCGTTTCCGGAGCAGGCCGATAGATCTTCAATCATCGAAAATTTAAAGGAAGTTCGACTGTGAATATCAATAACCTCAGCGTTGGCAAACGGTTAGGAATTGGCTTTGGAGTCTTGGCGTTAATCGCGCTGTTGCTGGGCGGCGTGGGGTATCTCGGCGCGGTCAGTAGCGAAGAGTCCGCCAAACAATTAGGTTTGGAACATCTCCCAGCCATCGAGAACGTATTGAAACTAGAAAATGGAGTCGTGAATGTGCTTCGCGCCCAAGCCAACCTGCTTAACCTTGAAAACACCCTGGAGGTCCGTAAGCAACAATACGACAATGTTGCAGCGGCCAGAACGGTATACGGTGAAAGCATAACCGTCATCGAGAAGTTGCCCAAGACCCCCGAAGAAGATCGCGAGTGGCAGGCGTTTCTCGCGGTGCTGCCACAATGGCGACAAGCGAACGATGATTTTTTGGGCTTTCCCGCGAATTCGACGGACTAGGCACACTCAACCCCGCGAACAGTTGACGATGTTGCAGCAGTTCCGTGGCGATGTCTTGGCGCTCCAGGCGCGATCTCTTGAGATGA
>JAAUTD010000133.1 GCA_012031845.1 Synechococcaceae cyanobacterium SM1_2_3 | reverse complement strand
GATCAACCTCCGCCTTGACCGCTGCAAGACCAACGCCTCTGCCAGAACGGTGGTTACATTTCCTTGGTTGAGAATGAATCCATAAACAGAATTTGATAGAACTGGTCATGACTCATTGACGCGGCTTGTTCTGGAGTGATGATCAGTTTCTCAATCGCTTTTCGACGCACTTTGCCAATGTCAATACCGCGCCCATCATCTGAAATAGAGAGAGTAAAACCCTGTTCATAGCCGGTAATCTGACAGCAGATCTGGCCGGTTTCATCTTTACCCGCCTTAACGCGTTGTTCGGCAGTTTCAATACCATGATCGATCATATTTTTAAAGATATGCACCAGCGATTTAATAAATTTTCCATAAATATTTTGTCAAGAAGAACGTCATCACCTATTACCTTGATTGGCTCAATGCTCTTGCCCAGACGATCCGCCAGCGCATGAACATAGTCCTGATACTGGATCAGTAAATCCTTAAGACTGCCGTATTGCAGACTCCGTAGCAGTTGTAAAATATTCCGATGCTGCTGATCCTCTGTCAGCAAGGCTTTAATTTTATGCTCGACTTCGCGCAGCCTTTCCTTGCTCACATATAGTTTTTCATCTTTTTCAAAAAATGATTCACCTAAAACTTCCGTTAAAATTAAAATATCATCCTGCAGAATAGATTGAGCGCACCACTGGGAAGAAACCGCCCTGAGCGCGGCTCTGCTGAGGATTGCCGCCGCTGCCTTGGCGGATTCGTGCGAAACCGCCCTGAGCGCGACCCTGCTTGATTCGTCAGCACCGTTTTCCAGCGCAGCAAGATCGTTTTCAATGTCATGCAGCTTTTTCGCGGTGTTGTGTAGGCCCAGTTGTGCGAAATCGCCCTTGTAGGTGTGAACCGCCCGATATAGATCAGCAAATGGATCTGCCGACACTGCGATGATTTCCGGCGTCTTCTCATCAACGAAATGGCAGAATTCCTCAATAGCCAACTTAACATCAGATTGCTTTCCCAGAACTTTCACAATCATGCTGAGGTTTTTTCTTTCCTCAGCCATTGCATTTTCCAGACTCTTCCTTTCTGTGATATTGGTTAAAATAAGCATCATCTTCTTTTGCGGATGATGAATGATCTTGTATTCAATCCTGACGATTTTATCGTAGATGTTAAGCTCGCCGGGCAAGAACGAAAGATAAACTTTTTGCTGAAATAATTTTGACAGAGAGAAAACACTGCCCAGCACTGATAACAGGATTTCCCTGACATCCGGCGGGACATGTTTTTCAATAAGATCAATGAAGTTTTTACGGCCAATTGGGCCACGGAAAATCTGAACGCATTCAAGGCTGTATTCATCAGAAATGATTAAATCGGCGCCAAAGGAAAGAAAACCTTGCCCTGCATTGTCGAGAAGATTTTTAATGGATTCGTTTCTTTCACTCAGCTCACGGTTCTTGGATTCAATCTGAAGCCGGTGCTTAATCTCGGCCTCATTGGCTTTATACAAAATATGCTTTTGCTCTCTCAGCAGTTCGATTTCCTTGCCCCTGGTTTTCGACAGCTCAATCATGAACCGCTTGATACTCACCACTCCGATATATTCATCGCTATCAGTCACCACGATTAAATCATAAAGCGTACTCTGATCCCGGTTCATCGCGATTAAACCAATGGTCGCGATGTCAACGGATACATCAACGATCAGTGGATGAGCATTCATGATCATTTTTATCGGCCTGGTCATGAACAGATCACGGCCATAACGAGTGCCCATTTTTTGATAGAAATCATTACGCATCACCAAACCCACCGGCTGTTCGCCCTGACCCATGATGACAGCGCCTTCAGCGTCCAGGTGGCTGGTGAAAAAATGATGCACCACATTACCATGCTGCTGAAAATTAAAGGTTTTCGCCGGTTCAACCAGATTTTGAATGGTTGTGTTTTCAGCGATGGCGTCTTCCAGGTCATTGCTGAAGACCGGCGGTGATTGCATAAAAACTTTCGCAGAATGTGGTGGCAGACTCAATCTAATCAGACTTTCAACTGAACATGACTTCGTTTAACGCCTGCAACACATTCTCCGCCTCAAAGGGCTTAGTAATATAATGCTTCGCCCCAAGATTCAGCGCCTCCAGAATCCTGGCGTTTTGCCCCAGCGAGCTAATCACAATCACCCGCGCTTCTGGATCACTGCTGATTATTTTCTTCAGGCTTCCAATACCATTAAGCACCGGCATGGTGATGTCCATTGTTACAATATCCGGCTTGAGGCTGAGATATTTCTGAAAGCCTTCTTCGCCATCCGCAGCCTCGCCAATCACGGTGTGATTGTTTTCCAGCAGAATCTGCTTGAGGCTGTTTCTGGCAGTGATGGAATCATCAACGATCAAAATGCGAAGCATGATCAATCTCCATAATTATTTTGGCTAAAAATGGGGGTTCTGTCGCCGATGAAGAAATTAAAACTTCCAAACGAAAGGGTAAATGGAATCCGGTACAAGGCTCCCGCTGACTGGAGTCCGCCATTGCGCTGAAACTCAGGAGGCATCAATTCCAGTTCTATAAGCTCATTGGACAGGCTGGTTAGAAACAGACCATTGTGAATGTTCAGGAATTCGCCCAAGGAATCAATGGCCAGTTCATCAACATCGGTGATCACTGTTTTGGCGTGCCATGCGGAGAATGTAACCATCGCCTGTTCAGGGCCTTCAAACCCCGTGAAAAAACGGTATCCGCCGCCTTCGGCAGCCTGATAAACCAGACAATCAAAGGTCTGCTGTTCAATCGCTGCGGCGCGCTCAAAATAAATGTCGCTATCAATAAAACGGATCAGATTGCGGATGAACAGCGAAAAATACTGGGCGTAAACCCCGGAATCGCCAAGCCGAGGCATTTTAACCAGAGCAGCTACGATGGGTTCTACGTCATTGTTTTTTAGCGCCTCAAATTCGATCTCGGACAACCCGGAATCCTGTTTATATTTGCTCAGAACGTATTCAATCTGCTCAAAAGACAGAATATCCTGATCAATGAGCGCCTGGCTAATCAGCAGATGTCTTTTATTTTGCTGACCCAGCAGTTGAGAACGCTGTGCTTCGCTTAAATATCCATGTTCAACTGCTATTTCGCCAAACCTCTTGTCCATTTTAGCCTGAAGCCGATTAACTCTGCCGACCTGGTCGGCAGTCATGTAACCGGCGTCAATCGCCAGAATACCCAATTTAACGTGGACCGATTCCTGTAAATCCAGAATGCGGCGCAACTGCTCCGGTTTTATCAGCCGGCAATTAAGAAGATAGTTGCCAAAAAAGTGACTGAACATGTCGTAACAACTCCTGAAGGTTCAGTTGCCGCTGGTCGCTGTAACAATTCAAGGCGATGATTGATGCTCTTAAATATCTGCTTGCAATTACCGGTAAAACTACTATCAATCTGATTAAGTCTTTATGAATATAAAGTTTCATTTTTAATTTTCGCTAATAAGCTCAATCCATTAATCTGTTTCCGGCTATTGAAACTGATCAAAGTAGTCATTCGGCGCAAGCAATCATTCAGAATGGCGTTCCAAGGCCAGGCGCAACGGCTGCACCAGAGCCCACGGCCTAGTCAGCCGATCATGCTTTATGGATCAAACAGTTAATTCTTGTATGGCCTATAAACCAAATGGTGGAAACGCGACACGGGCAAGACGCCCGCGCCAGGTTTCCACCATTAAAATCCAATGGCTCTATCGCCAAACCAATCCGCACTGCTTACAGCCGCCGCATCTTGATATTGAGAATCTGCACCCGATAGGCGATCTGGCGCGGCGTCATCCCCAACAGCCGGGCGGCTTTGGCCTGTACCCAGCCGGCCTGTTCCAGCGCCGCGATCACTCGTTCGCGCTCGTCAATATCGGTGTCGTCCAGATCAATTTTTTCAACCGGCGCGGCCCGGTCTGCCAGCAAGACCGGCGCTGCTGATACCGGACTGCCTCCCGCGACGCCCAGCCCGGTCAATTCAATCGCATCCTGATCGATAACCCCGTTTTCGCTCATGATCGCGCCGCGCTCCAGGCAGTTTTCCAGTTCGCGCACGTTGCCCGGCCAATGGTGGCGCATCAACAGCCGAATCGCGCCATCGCTGATCCGCAGTGGCCGGTTTTGCAAGCGCGCCAGCTTCTCCACCAGAAACCGCGCCAGATCGGGAATATCTTCCGGGCGCTGGCGCAGAGCGGGCATGAAAATGGGCATCACATTGAGCCGATAATACAAATCTTCGCGGAATTCGCCGTTTTCCACCGCCGTTTCCAGATCGCGGTTAGTGGCGGCGATGATCCGCACATCCACCCGCAAGGTCTGGCTGCTGCCGACCCGCTCCATTTCGCCTTCCTGCAACACCCGCAGCAGTCGCACCTGAAAGGCCGGGGAAATGTCGCCGATCTCGTCCAGGAACAAGGTGCCGCCGTGGGCCTGCTCGAAACGGCCTTTGCGCTGATTGATCGCGCCGGTGAACGCGCCCTTTTCATGGCCGAACAATTCCGATTCCAGCAGATTATCGGGCAGAGCGGCGCAGTTGAGTTTGACCATCGGGCCACTGGCGCGGGGTGAGTTGTAATGAATGGCGCTGGCGATCAGTTCCTTGCCGGTGCCGGATTCGCCGCGCACCAGCACTGTGGTGTTCCACTTGGCCACCTGCCGCACCTGCTCGAACACCCGCTGCATCGGCTGGCTGTGACCGACGATATCGTCGAAACCAAACTGGCTGCGCACCTGCTGGCGCAGATTGTCGCGCTCGGCGGTCAGCGCCCGCCGTTCCCGATCTACTTCGCCGGCATAGCGCACGCTGCCCGCAATCAGATTGGCGACCATCTCCAGAAACCGCGCCTGCTCGCCCAGCCATTCGATGCTGCTGGTCGCCGGTTGCGCCGCCAGCACCCCGACCTGCTCACGGGATCGCCCCGGATTGGCACGCCGATAAAGGGCAGTTCCAGATCGTAGAGTTGCAGCCGGTCGAGAAAGCGCGGTTCATCGGCGATCCGGCCCAGCACTACCGGCTCGCCGCTTTGCAGAATCAGCCCGACGATGCCCTCGCCGGGTTGGTAGCGAACCGAGTGGGCTTTGGCCGGATCCTGGCCGTGAACCGCGCTTACCAGTAATTCGCCACTGGAGTCCAGCAGCGACACCATGCCGCATTGCATCCCGGCGCGTTCATGCAGCACCTGCAACACCCGATGCAGGGTTTCCCGCAAATCGAGCGGACGACTGAGAACCTGGCTGACCTGGTACAGCGCCGCCAGTTCGATTTCCAGCAGTTCGGGCCGACCCACCACGCCAGTAACCGTTTTATCAAGACCCATCGCGATATTTGACCGGCAACACCACCTGAAACCGACAGCCACTCTCACCCTCGGGATCGAGACAGATCATCCCGCGATGCTCATTGACCACTTCCTGCGCCAGCGCCAGCCCCAGCCCGGTGTGTTTCTGGGCGCTGCGGGTAGTAAAAAACGGCTCGAAAATCTTGAAGCGCAGTTCCGGGGCAACGCCTGGCCCGGTGTCTTCTATCGTGACCAGAATGTCGTCGCCCTGCCGCGCCGTGATAATCCGCAGTTCGCGCACTTTCAGCCGATTGTCTTCCATTGCGTCCACCGCGTTATCCACCAGTTGCTTGAACAGCGCCCGCAACCGGCCCTCGCGCCCGATCAGGGCTGGCAACATGGGCGTGGGCCGCCAATCCACCACCATTCCACCCGCCAGCAGACGCGGGGTGCAGAGTTCCAGCACTTCGCGCAGCAGTTGATTGATATTGACCGGCATCGGCGCTTCGGGCGGCACTTCCGGCAGCGACGCTTGCAGCTTGGCCAGCGCCTCGCGCCCGGAGGTGACCGCCTGCCGCAACACTCCGCGCAGCGCCGCCATATCGCCGCTGGCGGTTTGAACCCGCCGCTCCAGCATGTCATAGGCGGCGGCGATCAGATTCAGCGGGGCCTGCATCTGAAAAATCGCCGCTTCCAGGGTTTCCCGCATCCGCCGCACCCGTTCCTGCTCCGCCAGCAGGGCGCGCATCCCGTTCATGGCGACGGCTTCCTGCTGCCGTTTGAGGTTGGTGATTTCAACGATCACCAGGAGTAAATAAGCCTGGCGCACCGGTTTGAAGAAGGCGTCAGCGCTGCCGTTCTGTTCGCGGAACCAGATGCCGGAGCAGGAAAACCAGCGCGGCAGACCGCGATTGCCCGGATCAAAGCTGAGTTCCCGGTCGCGGAAGCTCTGGCCGGATTGATAGTCGCGCTGGAAGGATTCGCCCATGCGCTCGCGCAGGATGCGCAGAAATTCAGCCGCCGGTTCACGCCAGCGCAGATCGCCGACCAGCTTCTTGTATTCATGATTGTCCAGAATCACTTTGCCGTTTTCGTCCAGCAGGGCGATAGCGGTCGGGGCGGCGTCCACCATCGACTCAATCAAGGCTTTCTGATTGCGCACCTGCTGTTCCAGCCGATGCAAGCCGCTGACATCACGATGAATGCCTAAATAATAATTGCGGCCTTCTACCGGGTCTTGCAGCGGCGCGACGGTCAGTTCCGCCAGATACACCAAGCCCTGCTTGCAGCGATTCGCCAGCAGCCCGGTCCAGGATTGGCCGCGTTTCAATTGCCCCCACATCTGCTCATAGACTTGGCGCGGGGTGCTGGAATCGGCCAGCAGTGAAATTTTGTGGCCAACCACTTCCGCCGAACTGTAACCGGTGATGGTGGTGAATGCGGGATTGACATAGACCAGCACCGCGTCTTCATCGGTGAGGCAGGCCGCTACCGGCAGTTGTTCGATCATCCGGGCGCACAAACCGGGTGGCAGGACTTCGGCAGTCAGGTTGATATCTCCCGAAGTAGCCAATGCCGATTCGGACGAGCGGCGACGTTTATTGTGGGTCATCCTCGATTCCTTCATTACGCAGCTTACGCAACCGGCCAGCGGCGCTGGGACGCATTCTGCGCCTAATGCAAATTTATGACCATCAAGATCGGACGCCAGTGACCACGTACGCAAGCGGAAATGGCGTGGATTGCCTTGTGGGATTTCTGACAGTGGCGCGATTTTCCGATTATGGCCTGTCGCAAAGCGCACAATGGAACCGATAAGGACCTATCACGGTAATTGTTTGATTTTATGTTTAAATTATCAGCGCCAGGTGGTTGGCGCGATTACTGTAACGGCCGCCGTGAAACCTAATAACGATGGCGGCAATCATGCGCGAATATCTGCTTATCCTGCTGGCGGCGACGCTGGTCAACAACGTGGTGCTATCCCGCTTTCTGGGCCTGTGTCCCTTCATGGGCGTATCCAACAAGCTGGATTCGGCGCTGGGCATGGGGATGGCCACCACGTTTGTACTCACCCTCGCGGTCGCGGTCAGTTGGCTATTGGAGCGTTACGTCCTGGTTCCGCTCGACATCGTGTTCCTGCGCATTTTGGCCTTCATTCTGGTGATTGCGGCGCTGGTGCAGTTCACCGAAATGTTTATCCGCAAGGTCAGCCCGCTGCTGTATCGAACGCTGGGCATCTACCTGCCGCTGATCACCACCAATTGCGCGGTGTTCGGCATCGCGCTGCTCAATGTTCAGCAAGGCTATGACTTTCTCAGCAGCCTGCTGTATGGCTTTGGTTCGGCGCTCGGCTTCACTTTGGTGCTGGTGATGTTCGCCGGGCTGCGCGAGCGGCTGGCGCTGGCCAGCGTTCCAGCGGTTTTCGCCGGAGCGCCGATTGCGTTTATTACCGCCGGGCTGCTGGCGCTGGCGTTCATGGGATTTGCCGGGTTGCCGGTGAAGTAACGAGGAGAAGATTGAAATGATTGCAACCACCATCCTGGCCCTGTTGGGATTCACCCTGGGCGCTTTGCTGACTTTCGCCGGCCGTTATCTGCGGGTGGCGGGTAATCCCCTGCGCGACGAAATCACGGCGATGCTGCCCGGCGTCAACTGCGGCCAATGCGGCTTGCCGGGTTGCGCGGGCGCGGCGGAGGCGCTGACCGAAGGTCGGCTGGCGGTCACCGCCAATCTGTGTCCGCCAGGTGGGCCAGGACTGGCGCAGCAATTGGCGGCGAAACTGGGCGTGGCTTTGGAGGCGGCATCGGGACCGCCGCAACTGGCCTGGGTCAACGAACATCTGTGCATCGGTTGCGCTCACTGCGGTAGCCATTGCCCGACCGACGCCATTGTCGGCGCGTCCAAGCAACTGCATCACGTCCTGCAAGAGGCATGCACCGGCTGTGGTAAATGTCTGCCGGTATGCCCGACCGAGAGTTTGCAACTGCGGCCGATGACCGTCGGCATCCAGCAGTGGCACTGGCCCAAACCGCAACTGGCGGGAATTTAATCCATGAAACTATTCGACTTTCGCGGCGGCGTTCATCCGCCGGGCCATAAACATCTGAGCGCCGAGCGCCCTATCCAGATCATGCCGTTCCCGGACAAGCTGTACCTGCCCTTGCAGCAGCATCGCGGCAAATCGGCGTTGCCGGTGGTCACCGTCGGCCAGAAAGTGTTGCAAGGCGAGTTGCTGGCGAAAGCACAAGGCCCAGTCTCCGCGCCGGTTCATGCGCCGACGTCCGGCACTATCGTCGCTATCGGCGATTTCAATGCGCCGCATCCCTCCGGTTTGCCGCTGCCAACGATTACCCTGGAACCCGATGGCGAAGATCGCAAGTTCGATCATGGTTCGCTGCCTGATCCGTTCACTCTCGACCCGGCAGAAGTCGCCCGGCTGATCGGCGACGCTGGCATTGTCGGCATGGGCGGAGCCAACTTTCCGTCAGCGGTCAAGCTCGGCATGGCGCGTAAAGCCGAAGTGCATACCCTGGTATTGAACGGCGCTGAATGCGAGCCGTACATGACCTGCGATGACCGGCTGATGCGCGAACGTTCCGCTGCGATTGTGGACGGGGCGCGGATCATGCTGCACGCGATCCACGCGCAACGGGCGGTCATCGCCATTGAAGACAACAAGCCGGAAGCGGCAGCCCAGTTACGCGCCGCCTGCGCCGACGCCAGCGATCATCCTCTATCGGTGCAGGTTGTTGTTATTCCCAGCCGCTATCCGGCCGGTTCCGCCAGCCAGTTGATTCAATTGCTCACCGGGCTGGAAGTGCCCGCCGAGGGTCGCAGCACCGTCACCGGCTTGCTGGTGCATAACGTCGGCACCGCTTATGCGGTGCATCGCGCCTTGCGTGAAGGACGACCGCTGATCAGCCGAATTGTCACCGTGACCGGCGGCGCAGTGGCCGAACCGAAAAATCTGGAAGCGCCGATTGGGGCCTTGGCCGAGGATTTGTTGCGCTTCTGCGGGGTGGATTCGGCGTCTATCGCCCGCCTGCTGATGGGCGGGCCGATGATGGGCCAGCCGATGCCCAATGCGCAGATTCCGCTGGTCAAGGGCGCTAATGGGTTGCTCGCCCTGACCGCCGCCGAAATTGCCGGTCTGCCGGAAACCACCGCCTGCATTCGTTGCGGGCGCTGCGCCAGCGTCTGCCCGATGGGCCTGCTGCCGCTGGAAATGGCGAAACGCGCTCATCGCGATGATCCGGATGGCGCGATGACCTTCGGCCTGGATGACTGCATGAGTTGCGGCTCCTGCGCCTATGCCTGCCCGTCCCACATCCCGCTGGTGCAGTATTTCGACTATGCCCGTGGCGCGCTCGCCGCCCGCGAACAGGCTGATCAACGGGCCGAAACTGCCCGGCGGCTGATGGCGGAGCGGCAGGCGCGGCTGGA